>JBOGIE010000170.1:0-6596 GCA_050742435.1 Acidimicrobiales bacterium
AGGAAGGAGGCCACCTGACCCACGCCGGCCAGCAGGTGCTCGCAGTTGTCGAGCAGCAAGAGGTGGGGACCGGCGGCCAGCAGGGCGGCGCAGGCCGGGAGGGGATGGCCGTGGACGACCTGGAGGTCGAGGGCGTCGGCCAGGGCGTAGGGAATGGTCGACCCGTCGGTCACCGACGCCAGGGGGACGGCGGTCGCCGGCTGGAAACCGGCAGCGAGCTCCGTGGCCAGCCGGGTCTTGCCCACACCGCCGGGGCCCACGACCGTCACCAGCCGCTCGTCGGCCACGAGGCGACGAAGGGCGGCCAGCTCGGAGTCGCGCCCCCACAGCGTCTGCGGGGGGCGCGTGATGCCCCCGGCCGGGAGGGTCGACGCGGCCGCCAGCTCCGATTCCAGCGCTCCGACGGCCGGCGTGGGGTCGAGCCCGGTGTCCTCCCTCAGCCGGCGCCGGTAGTCGTAGCCGGTCCGCAGCGCTTCGGCCGTCCGCCCGTTGGCGTGGAGCGCCCGCATGAGCAGCAGCACGGCGGGCTCGGAATGAGGCTCGGCGACGGCGTGTTCGGTCGCGGCCGCCGCCGCGGCACCTGTGTCGCCCGCCTCCAGCGTGGCCTCGATCAGGCGCTCGTCGACGATCCGGCGCAGTTCGGCCACGGCCACCGCCCAGGCGGCCAGCGGCGGGACGTCCCCGAACTCCACGAGCGCATCGCCCCGCCACAGCGCGCCGGCCTGGCCCAGCAGGCGCCGGGCCTCGCCGGGCGTCGCCGTCTTCGACGCGTCCACCAGCGCCCGGGCCTGGGCCAGGTCGGTGCCCGCCGGGCCGTCGCCCAGGTCCAGCCGGTAGGCGCCGGGCGACCCTTCGAGGCGGGCCGCGGCCGAGCCCAGATGGGCGCGCAACCGGGAGACGTGGCTCTGCAGCGTGGCCCTGGCCGTCTCGGGCAGGTCGCCGGGCCACAGGGCGGCGAGGAGGTCGTCCACCGGGACGGTCCGCCCCGCGGCCATGGTGAGAAGGGCGAGGAGGGCGCGGCGCTTGGGCCCGGGCACCTCGACCACCTGACCGTCGACGAGCAGCCGGAGCGGGCCCAGCAGGTCCACCCGCACCTCCGTCACGCCGCCATTCTGCGTCCGTGGCCCCTGCAAGTGCCGTGCAAGGGCCCCGTGGAACGCTGTGGTCATGACCGACCTGGGCGACCTCCGACTGGCCGCCGACGTCGAGGCGGCGATGGTCGAGGACCTCCGCCGGGTGCTGCGCGGCACCGTGGTCAGCCGCCACGACCCCGGCTACGACGACCACCGGCGGGTCTGGAACGGCCTGGTCGACCGCCGCCCGGCCGCCATCGCCCGGTGCGCGGACGTGGCCGACGTGGTGGAAGCGGTCCGGGTGGCGCGCCGGCACCGGCCGGTCGTGAGCATCCGGGGCGGGGGCCACCAGATCGCGGGAAGCGGGGTGTGCGACGACGGCCTGGTGATCGACCTGTCGGCGATGACGGCCGTCCAGGTCGACGCCACCGCCCGGACCGCCCGGGTGCAGGGGGGCGCCACCTGGCACCACGTCGACCGGGCCACCCAGGTGCACGGCCTGGCCACCACCGGCGGCGAGGTGTCCGCCACCGGCGTGGCCGGCCTGACCCTGGGCGGGGGGCTCGGCGTTCTGATGCGGGCCCACGGGCTCAGCTGCGACAACCTCCGCTCGGTCGAGATCGTGACCGCGGACGGCACGGTCCGCACCGCCAGCCCCGACGAGCACTCGGACCTGTTCTGGGCCGCCCGGGGCGGCGGGCGTGGCCTGGGCGTGGTGACGTCGTTCGAGTTCGAACTCCACCCCCTCGGACCCGAGGTGGCGGGGGCGCTGGTCCTCTACCCGCACGAGGACGCCGCCGCGGTCGTGCGGGCGTGGCGGGACGTGGCGCTCGACGCGCCCGACACCCTGGCGCCCGAGCTCGGGCTGTGGAGCATCCCGCCCCTGCCCGATGTCCCCGAGGAGTTCCACGGGATGCCGGTCGTGCTGGTCGCCGGGGTGTACGCCGGCCCGGTCGCCGATGCCGGGCCCGTGCTGGAACCGCTGCGCCGGCTGGGCGCCCCGCTGGCCGACCTCAGCGGCACCAGCCTCTACGTCGAATCCCAGTGTGCGGTCGACGACCTCTTCCCGGAAGGCGGGCGGTACTACTGGAAGTCGCACATGGTCGACACGCTGACCGATGACCTGGTGGACACGATCGTCGCCTGCGACGCCGGCCGCCCGTCGCCCGAGTCGGTGATCTTCATCCGCACCCTCGGAGGAGCGATCGCAAGGGTCGGGGCGGGCGAGACCGCCTACCCGCACCGCCGCGCCCGCTTCAACGTCAGCATCGACGGCTCGTGGCACGACCCGACGCTCGACCCCTCGGCCATCGGCTGGGTGCGCTCGACCTGGGACCGGCTGGCCCCGTTCGGCACCGGCGGCGTGTACCTGAACTTCGCCGGCTTCGGGGACGAGGCGGACGTCCGGGCGACGGCGCTCGGCCACCACCAGGCCCGCCTCACCGAGATCCGCGGCGCCTACGACCCGGACGGACTTTTCGATGCCGCGGCCCGGCGCCCCTAACCGGGCCGGGGAAGCGGCCCGCGCCGGCGGATCGGCGGTCGTGGTGGGCGCCAGCATGGCCGGGCTCTGCGCGGCCAGGGTGCTGTCGGAGCGCTTCGACCGGGTCCTCGTGCTCGACCGCGACACGCTGCCTGATGGCCCGGACTGGCGGGGCCAGGTGCCCCAGGGCCGCCACCCGCACCTGCTGCTGGTCTCCGGCGCCCGCCGGCTCGACAGGTGGTTCCCCGGCGTCATCGCCGAGCTGGAGGCGGGGGGCGCGGTCGACGTCGACCTCAGCCGGGATCTCTACTGGCACCAGGCCGGCGCCGCCGTCCGTCGCCCGCCGTCGAGCCTGCGGGGACCGTCGATGTCCCGGCCCTTCCTGGAGTGGACGGTCCGCCGGCGGGTCGAGGCCCTGCCCAACGTCGAGGTCCGCGGCGGCGTGGCCGTCGAGGGCCTCGACGCCGACCAGGCCGGCACCCGCATCGCCGCCGTCCGACTCGGCGACGGGACCGCCCTGCCTTCTGATCTCGTCGTCGACGCCACCGGCCGCCCGGCGCGCACCCTGAAGTGGATCGAGGAGCTCGGCTACCCGGCGCCGGAGGTGTCACGGGTCGACGTCGACACCCGCTACGTGACCCAGGTGTACCGGCGCACCGACCACCCCAGCCGGGACTGGAAGGCGGCCGCCGTCATCGACGAGCCCGTCACCAAGCGACTGGCCATGGCCCTGCCCATTGAGGGCGACCGGTGGCTGGTGCTCTTCGGGGGGCTCCACGGCCAGTCGGCGCCCCTGGACGCCGAGGGTCGGGCGGCGTACGCCCGGTCCTACCCGTCGCCGGTCATCGCCGAGGTCATGGAGTCGTCCGAGCCGATCGGCGAACCGGTCACCCACCGGTTCCCGTCGAGCCAGCGCCGCCACGTCGAACGGCTCCGCCGGTTCCCCCTCGGATGGGTCCTGCTCGGCGACGCCGTGGCCAGCTTCAACCCCATCTACGGCCAAGGCATCACCTCCGCCGCCCTCCAGGCCGAGGCCCTCGGCGGCGCGCTCGACCGCGCCGGCGGCGTCGACCGGTCCTTTGCCCGGCGGTACTTCAGGGCCGCCAGCCGCGCCGTCGCCACGCCGTGGTCGATCGCCGTCGGCGGCGACTTCGTGTACGAGGGGACGACGGGACCGAAGCCGCCGGGGACCGACGTCCTCAACCGCTACATGGAACGGGTCACGCGGGCCGCCCATCGGGACGACGCGGTGTCGCTGCGCGTCAACGAGGTCCTGGCCCTGGTCCGCCGCCCCGAGTGGCTGCTGGCGCCCGCCTTCGTGGCCCGGGTGCTGCGCCACTCCCGCCCCCGAGGGGGTGCGCCGGTGGTCGCCCGCGCCGGATAGCCCGTCCTCCGCAGGTACGGTGCGCGGGGTGAGCTCCGCCATCTCGGTGCGCGCCCTGGTCAAGACGTTCGGGACGACACGAGCCCTGGACGGCCTCGACCTCGAGGTGGCCGCCGGTGAGGTGCACGGGTTCCTGGGCCCGAACGGGTCGGGGAAGTCGACCACCATCCGGGTCCTCCTCGGTCTCCTGCGGGCCGATTCGGGCGAGGCCACCGTGCTCGGCCAGGACCCGTGGCGCCATGCGGTCGCCCTGCACCGGCGCCTGGCCTACGTGCCGGGCGACGTCGTGCTCTGGCCCAACCTCTCGGGCGGCGAGATCATCGACCTGCTCGGCCGGCTGCGCGGCGGCCTGGACGAGCGGCGCCGCGCCGACCTGCTCGACCGCTTCGAGCTCGACCCCACCAAGAAGGCGCGCACGTACTCCAAGGGCAACCGCCAGAAGGTGGCCCTGGTCGCCGCCCTGGCCAGCAACGTGGAGCTGTACCTGCTGGACGAGCCCACGTCGGGGCTCGACCCGCTGATGGAGGCCGAGTTCCAGCGCTGCGTCGCCGAGACGGCGCGGGCCGGCGGGACCGTGCTGCTGTCCAGCCACATCCTGGCCGAGGTCGAGGCCCTCTGCGACCGGGTCAGCATCATCCGGGCCGGCCGCACCGTCGAGTCGGGGACGCTGCGCGAGCTGCGCCACCTCACCCGCACGTCGATCACGGCGGAGACCGCCCGGCCGGTCGACGGGCTCGGTGGCCTGGCCGGCGTCCACAACCTCCAGGTCGACGGGAGCACGGTGCGCTTCGACGTCGACGCCGCCCAGCTCACCGACGCCATCCGCCGCCTGGGGGACCTCGGGGTCGAGAGCCTCACCAGCCATCCGCCGACGCTCGAGGAGCTGTTCCTGCGCGAGTACGGCGAGGTTCTCCCGACCCGCCACGACGGGCAGTGATCGACGTCACCGGCGCCGGGACGCTCGGCCGGCTCGTCCTGCGGCGGGACCGGGTGCGCTTCGCCATCTGGATCGTCGCCATCGCCGGCCTGGTCTACGCCCAGGCGGTGAGCATCAAAGGCCTGTACCCCGATCCCGCCGAACTGGCGGAGGCGGCCCGGCTGGTCGAGGACAACGCCGCCTTCATCGCCATGGCCGGGCCGCCGCTGGCCCTCGACACGCTGGGCGGACGCGTCACCTTCGAGATCTCGGCCTTCGCCATGGTGCTGGCCGCGCTGATGAACCTGCTGCTCGTGACCCGCAACGTGCGCGGCGACGAGGAGGCCGGCCGCACCGAGCTCCTCCGCTCCACCGTCGTGGCCCGCCACGCGCCTGTCGCTGCCGCGCTGACGATGGCCGTGGCCGTCGACCTGGCGCTCTTCGCCCTGACCGTGCTCGCCCTCCTGGCCGCCGGCCTGGAGACCGCGGGATCGGTCGCCCTGGCGGGGGGCATCGCCGGGGTCGGGCTGTGCTTCGGGGCGGTGGCCGGCCTCACCTCCCAGGTGACGGTGAGCGCCCGGCTGGCGTCGGGTCTGGCCGGTGCCGTGCTGGGGGCGTCCTTCGTGCTGCGGGGCATCGGCGACGTCGGCTACGGCGTGCTCTCCTGGTTGTCGCCGATGGGCTGGGGCCAGGCGCTTCGCCCCTTCGCCGGCGAGCGGTGGTGGCCCGCCGGGCTCCTCGTCGCCGCCGCCGCGCTGCTCACCGTGGGCGCCTTCGCCGTCAACAGCCACCGGGACGTCGGAGCGGGTATCATCCAGCCCTCCCCCGGGCCGGCCCGGGCCTCTCACCTGCTGTCCCGCCCGATCGGTTTCGCCGCCCGCCTCCATCGCGGCGCCTTCACCGGCTGGGCCGCCGGCCTGTTCCTCGGCGGGCTGGCCTACGGGTCGGTGGGCGGCGACGTCGAGGACCTGATCGGCGACAGCGAGATCATCGCCGACCTCGTCGCCCAGGGGGGCGGCTCCATCACCGACTCGTTCCTGGCCACCACGTCGCTGGTGCTGGCCCTCATCTCCGCCGGCTTCGCGGTGCAGGCGGTCCTGCGGCTGCGCACCGAGGAGCGGGCCGGGCGGGCTGAGCCCATGCTGGCCACCGGCGTGTCGAGGTCGACCTGGACCGGCTCGCACCTGGCAGTCATCGCCGCCGGTTCATTCCTGGTCCTGGCCGCCGCCGGGCTGGGGACCGGGATCAGCTTCGCCCTGGTCGCCGGCGACCTGAGCGATGTCGGCCGGCTGGTCGGCGCGGCCGTGGTCTACACCCCGGCCCTGCTGGTCCTGGTCGGGCTGGCGCTGGTCGTGTTCGGCCTGGTCCCCCGGGCCGGGGCATCGGTATGGGCGGTGCTGGCCGGATGCTTCGTCGTGGGCTTCTTCGGCCAGCTGCTGTCGGTCCCCGCCTGGGTCCAGGACCTGTCGCCCTTCCAGCACGTGCCCAGGCTGCCGGCTGCGGCGTTCTCCCCGGCCCCCCTCCTCGCCCTTGGTGCAGTCGCCGTCGCCCTCATCGGGCTCGGGGATCTCGGCTTCCGGCGGCGCGACGTCGACGCCTGAGCGCCTGCTCGTCGCCCGACCGCCGGAACCGCCCGCCGGGCTTGAAGACGGACAACCCGGTCGCCACCGCCAGCGCGACCACGTCGTAGCCGCCTGCGGCCACGAGCCGTCCGGTGGCGTCGGCCGCCCCGTCGAGCAT
>JBOGIE010000171.1:0-6589 GCA_050742435.1 Acidimicrobiales bacterium
CCACGGCCGCGCCGGCCGCGCCGCCGCCGACGGCACGCCCGCCGGAGGGGGACGGGGCATGGGCACCGTCCCCAGCAGCGACGGCATGCCGGAGCCCGGTGCCGTGCTGGTGGTCCGCACCCTCGATCCCGGCCTGGCCCCGCTGCTGCCCCGCCTGGGCGGCCTGGTGGCCGAGACCGGGAGCTTCCTCTCCCACCTGGCCATCCTGGCCAGGGAGTTCGGGGTGCCCACCGTCGTCGGTGTGGCCGACGCCGTGTCGCGCTTCCCGGCCGGTTCCACCGTCCTGGTCGACGGCACCACCGGCGAGGTCAGCCTCGTCGGCGAGGGCGAGCGGGGGGCGGCATGAGGCCGGGACGGATCGCCGGCCTGCTGGGCGTCGCCGTGCTGCTGAGCACCGGCCTGTACTTCTTCGTCTACCTGTGGCGCTGGGAGTGGAACCGGGCCCTGATCGCCGGGGTGCTGTTCGTCGCCACCGAGGTGGCCATGGCCACGGTGGTCGTCGTCAACCGCATCTCCAGCCTCCGGGACCGGCTGGCCGCCGTCGACCCGGCCGTGCTGGCCCGCATCAAGGAGTCGGCCCCTCCGCCGCGGGACCACTTCGAGTGGCTGTCGCCCAGGTCCGGCCGAATGGGCGTCTTCGTGCCCGTGCTCATCGGCATGGGTGTGGTGGCGTCCGGCCTGGCCTGGCTGGTCGAGCGCCTGGCCCGGGCCACTGCCGGCCCCGCCCTCGAACGGGGCCTGGCCGCCCGCCTCAGTCCTCTTGCCTGGCCGGTCGGCGGCCTGGTCCCCGAGCAGCGCGACGACCCCCTGGCCCTCCTCGACCACCCGGTCCCGGCGCCGCCCCGGCCATGAAGCGGGTCCTCTTCGTGCTGGTGGCGGTAGCCGCCATCGCCGGGGGGATCGACATGCTGGCCGACCTGACCCAGGACCGGCCCGACCGGATCGAGCCCGGTTCCCGCAGCATCATCGTGCTCGACGTGGACTCCCGGGACCGCACCGGCTCCGACCTCATGTCCGCCCGCGGCCTGTGGGGCGCCTGCCAGGGGACGGTGTGGCAGCGGCTGGTGGATCCCGGTGTGGTGGAGGTCGAAGGCGGGCGCTTCCGCCTGATGACCGAACCGGCCCTGGGCGAGCACTCCTGGCGGCGGCTGCAGGGCTGCCTGGAGGACGCCACCCTCGACCGGGTCAAGGCCCGGGTCATCAGCAAGCAGGATCTGCCGCCGGCCGCGGTGGCGGCGGCCTCGCCGCAGCCCTAGCCCGACCTAGCCGATGTGGCTCCAGAGGCGGCGGGGGGCGTCGAGCACCCGGCTCACTGCGGTGACCAGGGCGCCGGGCTTGTCCAGCTCGTCGCCGCCCATGCCGGCCACGAAGGCGATCTGCTCCAGGCTGGGTGGGCCCACCGCCAGGTTCCGGCGCAGGGCGCTACCTCCGCTGAGCTCCCGTTCGGCCACCTGGTAGGCCCCGATCATCGCCCCCGTCCGCCCGACGCCGGCACCGCAGTGCACGAAGACGCGGCCGGGCGACATCCGGCTGGCGGCCAGAAACGCGTCGACCTCCTCCCGGGAAGGCGTCTGACCGTCCCGGATGGGGAGGTGGACCATGGTCATGCCCAGGTCGCGGACGACCTTGGCGTCGCCCTCTATGCCCTCCTCGGCCCGCAGGTCGACGACGGTGGTCACGCCGGCCTGGGCCAGGGCCTTGTAGCCGTCGGTCGTCGGCGCCGCGCCCCGCCACACGTGGTCGTCGACGGCACGCAGGTTGTCGATGCCCGGGACCGACGTCGGTGCGGCCGCGGTCGTCGTCTCGCGCGCCCACATGGAGGCGGCCAGGATGGCCAGGTTCCCGATGATCAGGAACGCCACCGCGGCGCCAACGGCCTTGAGCGCCATGGCTCCCATGCGTCGACCCCTCAGTTCCAGCGCTCCATGCCCTCCTACACAGTCCCGCATCCGGTGCGCCACGTGCAAAACGTCGGCATTCTCCTGGCCGGTCTGTACCCGGAAATCGCCGCCGCTACCATGGAAATCCCCTTTCCCATGGACCGCGCCACCGTCGACGTCTACGAGCAGCGGGCCGAGGAGTGGGCCAGCCGGCGATCGGCGGTCCATCGGGAGCGGGCCCGGCGCCTCGCCCGCCGGGCCCTGGCTGACCTTCCCGTGGGCGACCTGGGCTGCGGGCCGGGCAACTACCTGGGCGATCTGGGCGGGGCGGTCGTCGCCGTGGACGCCGCCTCGGCCATGCTCGACGTGGCCCGCCGCCAAGGCCGCCCGGGCGCCCGCCTGGTCCAGGCCGACCTCGAGGCCCTCCCCCTCCGGGCCCGCGGCCTCGGCGCGGTGTGGGCCTCGAACTCCTACCTCCACGTGCCCAAGGCCCGCCTGCCGCTGGCCCTGGCCGGCCTTCACGCGGTCATGGCCGTGGGCGCCCCCCTGGCCCTGTCGGTGGTGGCCGGCGAGGGCGAGGGCGACTGGCCGGACGACGACTTCCCCGGGCGCCTCTTCGCCTACTGGCAGCCCGACGCCCTCGCCCGGGTCCTCACCGGGGCCGGGTTCGACGTGGAGGACGTGGCCGTGGACGGCGAGCGGGTCTGGGCCGAGGCCCGCCGGGCCCGCACGCTCCCCGACTTCGTCGCCCCCGGGCTGCGGGTCATGGTGTGCGGCCTCAATCCCAGCCTGGTGGCCGCCGACGCCGGCTACGGGTACGCCGGGCCGTCCAACCGCTTCTGGCGGGCGGCGCTGGCGTCCGGCCTGGTCACCCGGCCCCGCGACCCGGTGGGGTGCGTCCACCACGACCGGGTGGGCATGACCGACCTGGTCAAGCGGGCCACGCCGAACGCGGCCGTGCTGGCCCCCGACGAGTACCGGGCCGGGGCCGAGCGGGTGCGGGAGCTGGTGGGGTGGCTGCATCCCGGGCTGGTGCTGTTCGTGGGCCTGAGCGGCTACCGCGTCGCCGTCGACCGGGGCGCGGTGGCCGGCGTCCAGCCCGTGCCGTTCGGAGGTTCGCCGGCCTACGTCATGCCGTCCACCAGCGGCCTGAACGCCCACGCCACCCCGGCCACGCTGGCCGGGCACATGGCCGCGGCCCTGGCCTCGGTCCAGTCGACCTAGGGTGCCGTCCCGTGGATGAGGAGATCGACGACCGGACGGTCGCGGAGCGGCCCAAGCCGTCCCGCCGCACCCTGATCCTCCTCATCACGCCGATCATCATCATCACCTCGATGGGCGTCATCGCCACCGCCTTCACGCCGGCCCTGGCCGCCCGTCACCCGCTCCTGCTGATCGCCCTCGACTCCCGCAACCGGTTCCTGGTTCTGGCCCGCGAGGTGGACATCGCGCCCTTCGTGGTCGTCGCCCTGCTCCGGCGGACGCTGACCGACCCCCTCTTCTACCTGCTCGGCCGGTTCTACGGCGAGGGCGCGGTGCGCTGGCTGGAGAAGAAGGCCGGGTTCGGGGACCTTGTCAGAGTCGCCGAGAAGTTCTTCGCCAAGGCCGCGTACCCGATGGTGTTCTTCTTCCCGGGGGCCATCGTCTGCGCCCTGGCCGGCCAGACCGGCATGTCGCCGGCGGGGTTCATGATCACGAACGTGGCGGGGACGATGACCGCCATCCTGGCCGTGCGGGCGTTCAGCGACGCCATCTCCAGCCCGGTGGAGTCCCTGCTCGGCTTTTTCGACCGCAACATCGTCGTGACGACGACCGTCACCGTGGCCGTCGTGGCCCTCTCGCTGGTCCTGAACCGCTACCAGGGCAAGCTCGACGCCGACCTCGAGGAGCTCGAAGCCGGGGCGAGGGGCGGGCCCTCAGATCTCGAGGAGGGCGTCGAGGCCGATGGTCACCCCGGGGTGGGAGGCGACCGCCTTGGCCGCGAGCAGGACCCCCGGCATGAATGAGGCCCGGTCGTAGGAGTCGTGCCGGATGGTCAGGCTCTGGCCGGCCGTCCCCAGCAGCACCTCCTGGTGGGCGACGAGACCCCGCAGCCGGACCGAGTGGATGCGGATGCCGCCCGGGGCCGTCCCTCCCCGGGTGCCCTCCAGCACCTGCTTGGTGGTCGGGTCCTCGCCCCACTCCGACGACCGGGACGCCATCCGCTCGGCGGTGAGCAGGGCGGTCCCGGAGGGGGCGTCGACCTTCTGGTCGTGGTGCAGCTCGACGATCTCCGCGGTGTCGAAGTACGGGGCGGCCAGCTCGGCGAACCGCATCATCAGCACCGCACCGATGGCGAAGTTGGGGGCGACGAAGCAGTTGCTGCGGGTGAACCGGGTGGCCAGCTCCTCGTAGTCGGCCGCCGTGAAGCCGGTGGTGCCGACGACGGCGTGCACCCCGTTGGCCGCGCACCAGGCCAGGTTGGCCCGTGCCGCCTCCAGGGTGGTGAAGTCGACGGCCACCTCGGCCTCGGCCCGGGCCAGTGACTCCACGTCCGGCGACACCTGCAGGCCCAGGAGGTCGGCACCGGTGACCCCCCGCAGGTCGATGCCGGCATGAAGGGGGTCGACGGCGGCCACGAGCTGCAGGTCCGGGTCTTCGACCACGGCCCGGCACACGGTCGAACCCATGCGCCCGCCCGCCCCGAACACGCCCACCCGGATCGTCATGGCACAGAGACTGACAGAAAGGCGGTTCTACCGGCCAGGGTGCCAGTCCGGCGGGGCCAGCTCGAAGCCGGAGAACTCGAACGCCGGCGCCACCGTGCAGCCGGTCAGCGCCCATCCGGCCAGGGGACGGGCCGACTGCCAGGCGCCGGCCGGGACCACCACCTGCGGGACCTGGCCGGCGGCCAGGCCGGTCCCGAGCACGTGGCGGGCGACGTCTCGCCCGTCCGGGCTGACGACCAGCTCCAGGGGCTCCCCGGCAGAGAAGTGCCAGATCTCCGTGCGGTTCACCCGGTGCCAGTGCGACCGCTCCCCCGCCCGCAGCAGGTAGTGGATGGCGGTGACGGCCGGCTCCCGCCACGTCTCCCGGAACCAGCCACCCTCGGGATGGGGCTCGAGGCCCAGGGTGGCGATCACATCGTCGGCCGTCACCGGCCCACCCTCTCACGAGGGCAGTCCGGGTCCTGGCCGCCTTCTGACCGAAGCGTCATACTGCAGTCCTTCGTTTGACAGCGAAAGGAATGCCGATGGGTCTGCCGGTCACCGCCCCACAGGAAGAGGTCTCCGGGATCCCGATCCCCAAGCTGCGGGCGTTCTACGAGGCCATCGGCGACGGCCCGGTCGTCCTGGACCTCGAGGCCTACGTCGAGTGGCAGGGCAAAGGCACCCGGGCCACGGGCTACATCGGCCCGTTCAGCCTCATGGGCGAGCGCAAGGAGCGGTTGACCCGGAAGTACTCCATCCAGTTCGACGACTGGGCCGAGATGCCGGGGTGCGACGACGCCGGACCCGAGGCGGTCGAGGTCGTCCTCGCCGCCCTCGGCGCGTGCATCGTCAACCAGACCTCGTGGCACGCGGCCCGCATGGGCATCGAGCTGGAGGAGCTGAACGTCAAGGTCAACATGAGCTTCGACGCCCAGGGCTTCTTCCAGAACCTCGACCAGACCGACAAGTTCTCCAAGATCGACTACGAGATCCGGCTCAAGGCGTCCGGCGTGAGCAAGCGCAAGCTCAACGAGCTGGCCAACATCGGCCGCAACTGCCCGGTGTGCCGCATGCTCAGCAAGGAGATGGTGCTGAAGTCCAAGGTCCTGGTCGGCTAGCTCCGTGGAGCTGGGGCGCAGGTCGACGTCGTTCTTCGACGACGTCGACCGCAACTACGTCGTCGCCCAGCTCGAGGGGCGGATGGACGCTCCCGTCGACCTCACCGTCGCCGTGCGCCGGACGTCGCCCCTGCTGCTCAGTCCGGCGCCGGGGGCCGAGGAGGCGGCCCGGGCCGAGCAGCTGGCCCGGGAGCTGGCGTCGCTGGAGCCGCGGGTCCGTGTCACCGTCACCGATCACGGGGCGGGCGACATCCCGTCCTTCACCGTGGCCGGCCGCGTGCGCTTCCTCGGCGTCCCCCGCGTGAACCTCTTCCGGGCCCTGCTGGAGACGATCCGCCGGGCATCCACCGGCGACCACGGCCTGCCGGACGACTGGGTGCAGGCCCTCGCCGAGCTGCCTCGCCCCGTGCGGGCCCGGGCGTTCGCCACCCCCACCTGACCGGGCTGCCCTCCGGTCGTGGTCACGACCATCGGCATGGGCCTGGCCAGCGACCGCTTTCAGGTCGAGGTGATCGACGGGATCGCCGGCATGGAGTTGGTGCGCGAGCTGGGCGTCTCGGGCGTGCCCACCGTCGTGCTGGACGACGGGGTCAGCCTGGAGAACCCCTCGCCCGACGACAGCCTGCTGGCGTCGGTCCTCCACGCCGCCGACCGGTCGCGCCCCCGACCCATGGTCGCCTCCGTCCCGTTCCGAGCCTGCGGCCGCCTGTCCGACTAGAAGCCCACCGTTCTTTGTCGGCTGGACTACCGCTGCGGTAGCTGAGCCGACAAAGAACCGGTCAGGCCACGCGTTCGGCGAAGTCGTCCTCGCTGAACGGGCCGACCACGGCCAGGACGCGCTCGTTGCCGAGGACCCGCTCGGCCACCCGGCGGAGGTCGTCGTGGGTGACGGCCTCGGTGC
>JBOGIE010000172.1:0-6543 GCA_050742435.1 Acidimicrobiales bacterium
GGGCGGGGTCGATGCCCGCCTGCTGGGCCACCGACCGGCGGAACCAGAGCAGCTGGGTGTTGGCCCAGAACGGGGCGGCGACCAGCTCGCCGTCCCAGGTGGACGACTCGATCGGCCCGGAGAGGACTCCGGCGGTCAGCTCACGGGCCTCGGCCTCGGTGAACGAGCGGAGGAACCCGGCCTCGGCGAACTCGGGGATGAACGGCGGGTCCAGGCTCATCAGGTCGATGGAGCTGTCCTTGGCCGCCAGCCGCCGGACCAGCTGCTCGCGCTGGCCGGTGGCGTCGTTGGGCAGGACCGAGGTCTGGATCCGGTAGGCGCCGTTCGACGCCGCACTGCACTTGGCCGCCAGCTCGGCCTGCCCGCCGTTGTCGGGGTTGATGTACCAGTTCAGGGTGGGGACGCCCGATCCGCCGCCTCCGCACGCCGCCATCGCCGAGGCGAGGAGCAGGAAGGAGACCCCCATGGCCCTCCTCCGCCCGTCGAACAACGCGCCCCCTTTCGGTACCCGCGAGCTACCGGCTGGACGTCACCAGCCGGTGAAGGCTGCCCCGGTACTGTGCAGGCGGTTGTTACCAATTGTCAACGTGTTCACACTTCCTCGTCGGAGAGGCCGGGCTGGCGGTCATCGAAGACGACGTGTTCCCGGTCGTCGAAGATCACGCGCTCCTCCGGGCGGAAGCGCAGGACGGTGTCGATGTAGGACTGGATGGCGGTGGCGTTGTCGACCTCGTGCCCCGCCGCCTCCGACCGGTAGTAGCGGTGCTCGAGCAGCTCGTGGAACAGCTCGGCCGGCTCGCGACGGCCGACGAGCTCGGGGGGGATCTGGGCCACGGTCGGCTCGTAGACGTCGGCCATCCACCGGGCGGCCACGATGGCGTGGGGCACGGGATGGCCCTCCACCCGGGCCAGGTAGGCGCCGAAGGCGGCGATGTCGTTCAGGAGGCGGCGGGCCTGGTTCTCCTGCACCTCCAGACCGGTCAGGTGGCGGAGCTCGCGGGAGTGGTGGCCCTCCTCCAAGAGGGCGGGGGTGACCCGCAGGCGATGGCCGCCCGCCTGGTGCTCGACCACCAGCTCGCCCACGTCGAAGCCCATGTCGTTGAGCCGGCGGATCCGCCCCTCGATGAGGTGGCGCTCACCGGCGTCGACCTCCTCGCTGCCGGTCAGCTCGTCCCAGAGCTGCCGGTAGCGGTCCTCCAGAAGGTCGGCCAGCTCCAAGACGTCGACGTCGGGAGACAGGCGGCCCTGGCCCTCGAGATCCAGAAGCCCCCCGGCCACGTTCTCCCGTGCCAGGTCGACGTCGGCGTGGCGCATTCCCTCGGGCAGGGGCCGGTGGTGCTCGGTCGTCTCGGCGTCGACCAGGTAGGCCATGAGGCGGCCGGCGTCGCGGCGGAACAGGAGGTTGGAAAGCGAGCAGTCGCCCCAATAGAAGCCCTCGACGTGCAGGCGGACGAGGAGGACGACGGCGGCGTCGACCAGCCGGTGGCCCAGCCCGTGGCCGCCCTCGACGCTGAAGAGGTACCCGAACGGCAGGGCGTAGTCGAGGTAGCGGGTGACGAGCACCGCGCCCAGCGACGCGCCGCCCGGCGCCTCTCGCCCGGTGACCAGCCCGACGGCCTCGACCACGGGGAGGTTCTCGGTGGCCAGCAGGCGGAGCATGCGGTACTCGTGTTCGGCGTCCCGGGGGGTGGTCTCCTTGAGGGCGTAGACGCGGTGCCCGTCGCTCACGAACCGCACGACGTGGCGGCTGGCCCCCTTCGCCATCCGGACCAGCCGGGGATGGTCCCACTCGGCGAGGGGCGTGGCCCAGGGCAGGTCGAGCAGGTCGGGCGGCTCCTTGCGGGGGATGAACTGGAGCCTGACCGCCATTGGGCTCACCTTAGGTTCGGCGCCCCGCTGCCCCGTACGGGCCGGTGGTGGCCCATACTTGACGCATGCTCTTCACGCGGAACAAGAGCCGCATGGTGTCACCCGAGGAGGCGCTGGCCGGCCGGGACGAGGAGGTGCCGGTGCCCGATCGCCACCTGGTGAGGGGGACGCCGCTGCGGCCCCCCTTCCCCGAGGGGATGGAGACAGCGATCTTCGGGATGGGCTGCTTCTGGGGGGCCGAGCGCAAGTTCTGGACCGCGCCGGGCGTCTACACCACCGCCGCGGGCTACGCCGGAGGGTTCACCCCCAACCCCACGTACGAGGAGGTGTGCAGCGGGCGGACGGGGCACGCCGAGGTGGTGCTCGTGGTGTTCGACCCGTCGGTCACCTCCTACGAGGCGATGCTGCGCATCTTCTGGGAGAACCACGATCCCACCCAGGGGATGCGGCAGGGCAACGACGTGGGCACCCAGTACCGCTCGGCCATCTACGCCTCGTCCCCGGCCCAGCTGGCCGCGGCCGAGGCGTCGCTCCGGTCCTACCAGGAGATGCTCGACAAGGCCGGGTACGGCCCCGTCACCACCGAGGTGGTCGAGGACACCGGCTTCTACTACGCCGAGGACTACCACCAGCAGTACCTGGCCCGGCACCCCAACGGCTACTGCGGCCTCGGGGGCACGGGCGTGAGCTGCCCCATCGGTCTCACCGCCGCCGACTGAGCCGGCTGTGCTCCGGCGCCGCGCCCTGGTCCTGGCGCTCGGGCTCGTGGTCGCCGCCTGCTCGGACTCCGAGGACGGGGCCACGGGGACGACGGGGACGACGACCACCGCACCGGCCGCCGCGCCGGGCGAGACCACCACCACCGCCGCCCCGGCCAGCCCCACGACCACCGCGGCCCGCCCCACGGGGCCGGTCGAGCTGGCCGTCACCGAGGTCGCCCGGGGGCTGGCGGTCCCGTGGGCCCTGGCCTGGGACCCCTCGGGTGCCCTGTGGTTCACCCAGCGCACCGGCACCCTCACCAAGCTGAACGGGGAGTCGCGCGACATCGCCGGCGTGACGCCGATCGGCGAGGGCGGGCTGATGGGCCTGGAGATCGACCGCCAGGGCCGGATGTTCCTGATGTACACCGGCGCCCAGGACAATCGCGTCGTCCGCCTGGAGCCGGACGGCTCCCAGCGGGTGCTGGTCTCAGGGATCGCCCGGGCCTCCATCCACGACGGCGGGCGCCTCCGCTTCGGCCCCGATGGCACGCTCTACGCCGCGACCGGCGACGCCGGCCAGCCCAACCTGGCGCCCGACCCGTCGTCGCTCAACGGCAAGGTGCTCAGGGTCGACCCCGACAACGGGGGGGCCACGGTCTTCAGCCGGGGCCACCGCAACCCCGAGGGCCTGTGCTTCGCGCCCGGCGGGCGCTTCCTGTCCACCGAGCACGGCCCCACGGGCAACGACGAGGTGAACGTGCTCCGCGAGGGGTTCGACGGTGGCTGGCCGGGAACGGCGGGCAACGGCATCCGCAACTACTCGCCGGCCGTCGCCCCCGCCGGCTGCACCGTCTACAACGCCGACCTCATCCCCCAGTGGAAAGGCTCCATGCTCTTCGGCACCCTGCGGGGCGAGGCGCTCCGGCGGCTCACGTTCGCGGCCGACGGGTCGGTGGCCTCCGAGGAGGTGCTCTACGAGGACCGGTACGGGCGCATCCGCGACGTGGCCGTGGGGCCCGACGGCGCCGTCTACTTCACCACCTCGAACCGGGACGGCCGAGGGACGGTGCGGGCAGGAGACGACAAGATCCTGAAGATCGCGCCGGCCCCGTAGCGGGGCGCCGGCCACCGGCGTGCTCGGCCGGCGGCCGCGGTGGATAGCCTGTGGGCTCCTGGTGCCAGGGCGAGGCACCACGAACTTCAGATGGCGACCGAGCTACGACGGATCCCGGGGGTGACCGCCAAGGGGCGGAGGCGGGTCGGCCCGCGCCATCGCGACACCTGGAGCTTCGGCGCCCCGCCGCTCCGGACGCTGGACTCCCGCCTCCGGTCGCTGCGCCCCCGTCGCTCGCAGATCGGCCCCCGGCGGCGGGTCTCGGCCCTCACCGTGGCCCTGGCCGTCGGCTACGGCGCCGCCGCCGTCTACGGCATCGACGCCATCCGGGACTTCACCCGGGTCGACGTCACCGTCGACGGGCTTCCCGAGGGTGCCGTCCTGACCTCGGGCGCCCTGGCCGAGCGCTCCGTCCACTTCGCCATCGACCCGGTGGAGAACATCGGGCGGGCCACCCTCGAGCTGGACGGCGCCCTCGTCCCCGAGAAGGCCGTCCGGCGGAACGAGAACAGTGTGCTGTGGCAGCCGGGCAAGCTGCCCGAGGGCCGCCACGAGATCATGCTCTCCGTTCCCCGACCGGGCATGGGCCCGTCCCGGTTCACCCGGCGCTTCCTGGTCGACGACACCCCGCCGGCCATCGGCGTCCCCCCGCTACTGGAGCCCACCGGCGTGTGCGAGGCGTTGACGGTCAAGGGCCAGGTGGAGCCCTCGTCCACGCTCACCATCGAGGGCGTCCCGATCCCCCACGAGGACGGGACCTTCTCCCTGCGCTACGCCCGCCCGCCCGCCGCCCCGCTGCACCTGGCCGCCACCGACACCGCCGGCAACCAGAGCCAGCTCGAGGTCGTCGTCCCCGTCCGCTACCCGGGCGGCCAGGGCGTCCACGTGACCGCGGCCGCCTGGGGCTACGAGCCCCTCCGCAAGGGCATCCTCGCCCTTATCGACGCCGGGCTGGTGTCGGCCATCCAGCTCGACCTCAAGGACGAGGGGGGGATCGTCGGCTTCGACTCCAGGAACGCCCTGGCCAACCAGATCGGCGCCGTCCGCCCCGAATACAAGATCAGGGAGACGGTCGCCGAGCTGAAGCGCAGGGGCGTCCGGGTCATCGGTCGGGTGGTGGCCTTCCGCGACGCCCCGCTGGCCAAGTGGGCGTGGGAGAACGGGCGGCGGGACTGGGTGGTCCAGACCCCGGGCGGGAAGATGATCGAGACCTACGGGGGCTTCACCAACCCGGCCCACCCCGACGTCCACCGTTACAACCTCGACATCGCCCTCGAGGCGGCCGACGCCGGCATCGACGACATCCTGTGGGACTACGTCCGGCGGCCGGAGGGTGACCCGGCCACCATGGTGATACCCGGTGTCCCCGGTGTGGTCGACTCGACGTCGACCGCAGTGGTGAACTTCCTGGCCACCACCGGCGCCGCCCTGCGGGAGCGGTGCGTGTACCAGGGAGCGTCGGTCTTCGGCATCGCCGCCGACCGCCCCGACGCCGTGGGCCAGGACATCCCCCGCATGGCCCGCCACGTCGACTACATCGCCCCCATGCTCTACCCGTCGCACTGGGTGTCGGGTGAGTACAACGTCGACAACCCCAACAAGCAGCCGTTCGACATCGTCAAGGCCTCCCTGGCCGACTTCCAGGCCAAGATGGCCGGCACCGGCGCCCGGCTCGTGCCGTGGCTCCAGGACTTCACCCTCGGCCACCCGTACGGGCCAGCCGAGATCCGGGCCCAGATCGACGCTGCCGCCAGCCTGGGTGTCACCGACTGGCTCCTCTGGAACGCCGGCGCCAGCTACACCGCCGGGGGTCTCGACCGCTCGCGCGTGGCCCTCCGGAAATAGTTCGAAAAGCCTCTCAAGTTTCCGGGATCACCTGCCGATTGAGGGACCACCTTCAACGGAGTGGATGGGGGTCACTTGAGAACCAGCAAGTACGTCGGGTTCCTGGCCATGGGCCTGGGAACCCTCCTCGTGGTGGGCGCCGCGATCCTCCCCGTCAGCCCGGCGACCCAGCGCCTCGGCCCCTTCCAGGTCGACGTCCGCAGCGGTGACGACAACTGCGGCCCGGCCGGGACGGTGGCCTTCCGGACCGAGAACTCGGACTGCCGGACGGCCGCCCGCAAGCGGCTGCTGGCCACCACCGGGATCGGGATGCTCATGGTGGCCATGGGCATGGCCCTGTTCGCCGGCGACGACGAGCCGCACGGGTCGAGGATCCTGGTGCCCAGGCGGGAGCGGCGCTCCGGCCGGACCGGCGGGGGCAGCCGGATGGGCCGGGTCAGCCGGCGGCTGCCTCTGTCTCGCAGTCCAGGCAGTAGACGTTATACGCCCGGCTGATGACCGGCTGGGCCACGTTGCGCACGGGGATGCCGCCCGGGGTGAAGCCCTTCTCGGTCCCCCCGTGGGCGTGCCCGTGGATGGCCAGGTCGGCCCCGGCGCGGTCGACCGCCTCGCCCAGCAGGTAACTGCCCAGAAACGGGTAGATCTCCAGGCGCTCGCCCTGGAGGGTGCCCTCGGCCGGGGCGTAATGGGTGAGGGCCACCCGGTGCTCGACTCCCGCCCGGGCCAGGCCTTCCAGGGCTTCCCGCAGGCGGTCCGCTGCCTCCTGGGCGTGGCGCACGTAGGCCCTCATCAGAGGCTCGCCGAAGTCGCTGCCGCAGGCGCCGGCGAAGCCGGTCCCGAAGCCCTTGACCCCGGCGATCCCCACCGGCCGGCCCTCGACCTGGACTACGGCGGATCTCCCCTCGAGCACCTCGATGCCGGCCTCGGCCAGCACGTCGGTGACCTCCTTCTCCCGGTCGGAGTGGTAGTCGTGGTTGCCCAGGACGGCCACGACGGGCAGGCGCAGGTCGCGGA
>JBOGIE010000173.1:0-6539 GCA_050742435.1 Acidimicrobiales bacterium
GGCCACGACCGCCGCCCCCCGCCGCGCCGCCGACCCGCCCCGTCGCCGGCGGGCCGCGCCACCGCCCCCGCCGCGCCGGCGCCGTCCGGCCGAGGAGGAGGTCGGGGAGGAGGAAGGTCGTCCGGCGCCGAAGCGGTCGCAGACCAGCATGATCGTGCTCCTCACCGTGCTGACCGTGCTGGTGGTCAGCCTGGCCGGATGGGGCATCAGCCTGGCGTCCCGCGGGTCCGACAACCTGCCCCAGCCCGCCCCCGAGAACACGCCCGTGCCGGTGAACCGGTTCACCGATCCCGAGACCGGGGCCTCGCTGGAGTACCCCCGCACCTGGCAGCGGGTGGAGGTGCCCAACGCCACCTACCGGCTCGTCCTCGACGGCGGCAACAACGTGGCCATGACCCTGCGGGTCTTCACGACCGAGGTCCCCACCACCGCCACCAACCTGGAGAACATCAAGTCCGTGACCGACGGGATCGTCACCTCCAACCCCACGGTGAAGATCCTCAAGCAGCAGGCCATCAGCCTGAACAATATGGTCGGCTACTACTACTTCTACACCTTCACCGACGACTCCGGCCTGGAGGCGGTCCACGCCCACTACTTCCTGTTCCAGGGCCGGAAGATGAACATGATGGTGTTCCAGTCGATGAGCGAGGACTTCGAGGGGCTGGCCCCCACCTTCGACCGGATCGCCGAGAGCTTCCACAGCGATCCCCGCGTGGGCGCGGGCATCGCCCCCGCCCCCAGCACCACCCCCACCACCGCGGCGACGACCCCGACAACGGCCGGATAGCGCCCGGATGGCATCCCTTCCGGCCAACGGTCGCAGGCGCGCGGGGCGACGCACGGCGGCGCCCGCCCTGGCCGCCCTCCTGGGCGCCACCCTGGTCGCCGGCTGCGGAGGCGGCTCGTCCGAGCAGCCGTCGAACGCCCGGGCCACGGACGAGGCCCCCACTGCGGCCTCCGGGAGCGCTCCCACGCTCCCGGCCGACCAGGCCCAGAAGCAGGCGTGCAGCCTGGTCACCGAGGCCGACGTCGAAGCCGCGGTTGGCGCCCGGGTGAACGCCGGTCGCCAGGAGAACCAGGAAGGCCGCTCGCTGTGCGCCTTCGACCTGGCGTCCGCCTCCGATCAGAGCGTGGCCCTCATCTCCACGTCGTCCTCCGGCGTCCCCGCCGCCTTCGCCGAGGCCCGACGGGGGGCGGAGGGGGCGCAGGCGGTGAACGCCGGCGACGAGGCCTTCGTCCGCGGCGGCCAAGCCCTGGTGCGCAAGGGCGACACCATGGTGGTCATCCTCGTCGCCCTGCGCCGCGACCAGACCCAGCTCTCGGGTGCGGCCACCAGGCTGGCCCAGTCGGTCGGCGCCCGCCTCTAGCGTCCGGCGCCTTCCCCCCGAGCGCGAACAGGCCCGCCGGCGGACCGGCGGGCCTGTTCTTGATCGGGGAAAGACGGACTACGGAGCGGTGGCCTCGACCGGCGGGCTGCACCGGTTGCCGCCACCCACGAGGGCGAGGGCCGTGCCGTTGCAGATGGCCACGGCGTGGCGGTCGACCGACACCAGCGTGCCCAGGATGTTGGCCCGGGACAGGTCGGTCTGGATGCCGCCGACCACTGGCGTGGCAACTGCCGCCCGCTTGTTGATGGCGGCAACTCCACCGGTCTGGAAGCTCATGCTCTCGTCACCGTGGATGTTCTGGACCACCGGCAGGAGGGCGCTGACGGTGCTGTTGATGCTGCGCACCGTCTGGTTGATCTCACCGGCGTTCTGGTTGATGGCCGACACCGTGTTGTCGATGCTGGTGGCCGCTTCGATGACCTGATCGAGCTGGCCCTGGAGCGGCTCGGCCGCGGCCAGGATCTCCTCGGCCATGCGG
The DNA here is from genome assembly GCA_050742435.1 of Acidimicrobiales bacterium. GTDB lineage: Bacteria > Actinomycetota > Acidimicrobiia > Acidimicrobiales > AC-14 > CADCTB01. The sequence goes on from JBOGIE010000173.1 coordinate 1,870, forward strand.
CCGGTCTCGTTCAGCTTCTGGGTCTCGTCGAGCCGGGACACGTTGGACCCGGGCCCGACCTCGGTGATGATCACCTTCACCCGGTCATCGATCTGGGTGGCAGCCAGCACCACCCGGGACAGCTCGATGACGGCAAAGAGGGCGAAGGCGATGACCAGGGCGAGGTTGAACCCGACGATGCCCCGCTCGTTGCGGGTGTGCCTCCGGCTCACTGGCATCCTGCGATCCCCGTGACAATGGCCAGCGTGCTCAGGCCCTTGCAGATGGCGCTCACGTGTGGCTTCACGCCGTCGTTGACGACCCGGGAGATGTCGGTGGCGTCCTGCTCGGCCGTGGTCAGGTTGTTCGGCGTGCAGAACTCACCGCAGCCACCGCCGCCGTTGGCCGAACCCTGGCGGGGCGCACCCACACCGTTGATGGCCGCCACCCGGCGGTGGATGTTCTGGACGCCGAGCCGGTCAGGCGGGTCGTTGGCGTCGATCAGCAGGCCGCTGACGTTGTTCACCGTGCCGAGCACCGTCACCAGGATGGCAGAGGTGTCCTTGAGGGAGGCGTCGGTGTCGGTCAGCTTGGAGTTGATCGAGGTCAGGGCGGCGATGATCTGGTCGGCCTGGCCGGGGATCCGCTCCAGGGCCGGGTCGATGCCGGCCAGGGCGCCGTTGATCCGGTCGACCTGGTTGGGCAGGGTGACCACGTTGCCCCCGGCGCCCACGACCGCCCGCTGCGCGGTGGCCAGGTTGCCGTTGATGGAGGCCAGGGAGTTGGTGATGACGATGAGGTACCCCACCACCACCAGCGTGACCACGGTCAGGAGGATGACCCAGACCTTGAGCCAGCGGCTCAGGAAGGTGGTCTGGTCGTCGACCGCCCGCCGGCGGGGCGTGGCCCGCATGTCGGCGGTCGGCGAGGACATGACTTGAACCATGTGTTCTCTCTCCTCCTAGCAGGGGACCGGACCGGGCACCGAGCCGCCGCCCGTGAGGGCACCGTTCTCGACGCAGTCCAGGTTGCGGTCGGCGTGGCGGGCACCGGTCAGGATGTTGCCGGTGTCTTCCTTGATCTGGTTGGCCAACCGGAGGGTCTCGTCGAGGTTCCGGTTGATCTGAGCAACGCCGTCGTTGATCGAACGGGCGGTGTTCAGGATCGTGCCGGCCGTGCCGTTGATGCCCCGGGCGGTGCCGTTGATGGTGCTGGCGCTGTTGTTGATGGACGTGGCCAGCCCGTCCACGGACTGGGCCAGGCGCACGATCTCGTCGAGCTTGCCCTGGAGGGGCTCCGCCGTCTCGAGGATCGAGCCGGCCAGCTCGTTGGTGCGGCCCAGCTTGAGCACCGCCTGGGTGGCGGTGTTGATGCCCCCACCGGTCTGGGCGATGACGCCGGCCTTGTCGTTGATTCGCTCGGCGTGCCATGCCGTGCGCTGGAGCAGGATCACAGCGACGGCGACCACCGCCACCACGATCAAGAGAGAGAACGTGGCTTGGCCCCGTTCACTTGCGGTGTACCGGCTCTGGAGGCGACGTGACGCCGACCTCCTGGGAAGGCGGCTTTCCGCCGACCTCCACCGCTTCGTCATACTTCCCCCCTGCATAGGTTGGGCCGGGACCACAGACACAACGGCTGCGACGTCGAAGCTGCGACGTTGCGGTGCGGACCCGAGCGGATACCACTGGATGTGGTCGGCACTGTATTGCCCGCCGCGCTGCGGTGCAATAGGCAATTCTCGCTCTGCGTCACGAATTTCGCCACCGTTCGTGGCTGTCGCACACACGTCAAGGCCCCCGCCGGAGCGGGGGCCTTGGTTGCCTAACTGGAATTGGGGCCCCGCCGGAGCGGGGGCCTTGGTTGCCGAACTGAGGATTGAGCGGGGGCGCCTACCAGCCGCGGGTGCCGGGAAGCAGGCGGTAGCCCACCCCGGCCATGCTGTGCGACGGCTTGCGCTCACGCGGCTCGCCGCCGGTGACGAGGGCCTCGAGGTCCTCGTCGATGGCGGAGACGTTGTTCTTGATGTCGCGGATGACCTCGGCCAGCGGCGCGCACGCCTGGGCGATGGCGTTCACGCCGATGATCACCGTGCCGACGGTGAAGCTCACGTGGTTGAGGATCAGGCAGATGTTGATCAGGTAGAGCGCGATGGCGGCCACGATGATGCCGACGCCCAGAAGCGTTACGACGGTTGCTGCACCCATGTTTCCCTCACTTGCTCCTTGGTAGGGGGGACGGACGTTGGCGAATGTCGAACTAGGCCAGGATGCGCTGGAGGGCGGCGCCGTAGCGACTCGCCGACTGGCGCGCGGCACCGGTGAGGTCCCGCGTGGTGTAGAGCTTCGGCACCGAGTCCAGGGTGCCGGTGAGCTTCACGCCGTGGTCGAGGATGTCGTCGGCGTAGGCATAGATCTCCTTGGCCGGGCGAAGCACCCGGTTGAGGAAGAGCAGGCACACCGGCGCGACCACGAAGAGGAGAACGATGTTGCCGAGCCACCACAAGACCAAGACGACTACCTCCTGATGCGAACGTGTCGGCATCCGCCGGAGTCGGCGGAGGCCGGGACCGCCGCACGGAGCGGGCCCACAGGCATTGTATGTCGTCGACCTATAGATGGAAAGACCCTCTAGCGCGGCTTATCTAGAGGGCCCGGCCCCCCTACGGAGGGCGGGGACGAAAACCGCCTCAGCCGGCGGCGCCGACCAGGGCGTGGTCGACGAAGTCCACGATGCGCACGACGGCGTCCCGGACCGGCTGGCCGGCGCCGGGCGCCAGCAGCTCGCCCCGGCGGTCGGCCTCGACCACGTCGGCGTCGGCGGGGACGATCCCGGCCAGCGGGACGTTGTACTCGGCGCACACCTCGCGGAAGAACTCGTCGTCGTCCTCCTGGGCCTTGTTGCCCACGCCGTAGACCCGCGGGATGCCCAGCTCCTCGGCCAGGACGATGGTGCGCCCGGCGGTGAGGATGGACTTGCGGCTGGGCTCCATGATGACGAGGAGGACGTCGGCGTAGGCCAGGGTGCCGCCCGAGCGGCTCAGGTGCTCCAGGCCGGCCTCCATGTCGACCAGGGTGACGTCGGCCTGCTCGTCGATGGCCGCTCCCAGGATGCTGCGCACGGCAGCGTGGCTACCGCACGTTCAGCCGGCGCCCGCCTGGGTGATGCGCATGGCGTGGAGGAGGGTGACCTGGGACGGGGTGACCGCGCCGTACTGGTTGATGAGCTCAGCGGTGGTCATGGCGCCGTCGCCGCCGGTGCCGACCACCACGGACCGGGGCAGCAGCGGGATCTCGTCGGCCTGGTCGGCGTTGAGGCCGAGGCTGTGGGCCAGGTTGGGGTTGGAGTCGGTGTCGATGGCGAGGACGCGGAGGCCTCGGTTCGCATACTCCTGGGCGATCAGGGCCGAGAGGGTGGTCTTGCCCACGCCGCCTTTGCCCACGATGCCTAGTTTCATGCGGAGCTCCTCCCGGGGACGAATGGTTCTGACCGCTCTCTGTCCCTGACATCTTCCCACAGCTATGATTGGACAGGAGTAACGACGCACGAGGAGGACTTCACTGATGGGCCTGGTCCGGGACTACACCCACCCCAACGAGATTCACGTCGAGCCGGGGTGGCTGCACGACCCCACCAACACCGTGCCGCCGTACCCGCCCGAGCTCGAGGCTGCCCTGTCTCGGATCGCCCGGCAGGACTGCAGCCGGCTCAAGGGCACCGAGTTCGACATCGTCACCCGCCGCCTCCAGCGCGAGGGTGACACCCGCTACCCGCTGCGGGCGGACGAGCGCAAGGTCGGCATCAGCGCCACCGTGCAGGTCGTCGAGTAGACCCCAGCCCGCACCAAGCGGACCTTCGAGCCACCGGCGCCCCGGCGCCGGTGGCTTTTTCTTTTCCGCCCGCCGGTCGGGCCGGCTACACCACCTTCATGTCGCGCACCTGGTCGACGGTGATCTTCTCGACGATCCCCGACTGCGACTCCAGCTGCAGCCGGGCGCCGCGGTCGACCCCTCGGGCCGTGCCCCGGGTCTCGCCCTTGGGCAGCAGGCGGATCATCACCCGGTTGCCGATAAGGCCGCAGCGCTTCTCGTAGGCGGCGGCGACGCCCGCCGCCCCTTCGGCCAGGTTCTCCATGGCGTCGTCGACGGCCTTGACCACCGCCTCCAGCAAGGCGTCCTTGCCGTCGGGCTGGATCCCCAGGGCCGGGAGGTTGAAGCGCAGGGTGGCCACGATGCTCTTGACCCGGCCCGGGCCCAGCTGGACCTCGGCCCGGACCGCGGCCACCTGCTCGCGGCTGGCGGCGTCGACCACCGAGTCGGGCCACCAGGTGACCAGGTCGCGCCCGCAGGCGGCCTGGGCCCCCTCGGCCGCGGCCAGGGCGGCCAGCAGCCAGGCGCTGTCGCCCTCCTCCATCGAGAGGACGGGCCGCAGGACGATGGAGCAGGCCAGGGATTCGGTGGACGGCACCGTCCACAGCCGGCCGTGCAGGCCACTGGCCCGGATCTCGTGGTCGACGACCACCGTGGCCCCGTTGGGCGCCTCCTCCTGGTTGGCCCAGGAGAGGGCCATGGCCTCGGAGGACACCGCCACCGGGAACCAGCGCATCGGGTGGCCGAAGCGCTCGACGGTCTCGGTCTGCATGGCCGGGTAGCTGAGGCCGCCGGCCTGGGCCGCAGCGGCCCCAGGCGCCC
>JBOGIE010000174.1:0-6420 GCA_050742435.1 Acidimicrobiales bacterium
GAGGGCCATGAAGGCGGTCAGGGCCAGGCTGGCCGCGGTGAGCCATCCCAGGACGCGGACGGCGGGCGAACTCGTGGGGCTCAAGCTTCCTCCAGGAGGGGGCCGAAGGCGACGACCCCGAACGTCACGTAGATGGTGGCGAAGACGAACAGCAGCCGCACCCACGGCCACCCGTCGGCCGGCGTGCCGGCCAGCGCCGCCTCGCAGGCCCGGGCCGCAGCCAGCAGCACCGGGGCCAGCACGGGCAGGACGAGCAGGGGCAGCAGGGTGTCCCGCACCCGGAGGCCGGCGGCGATGATGCCGTAGACGGTGCCGGCCGCGGCCAGACCGACCGTGGCCGCCACGCAGGTGAGCAGGAGCATGACCGGGCCGCGCAGGTGGACGCCGTAGAGGACGACTACGCCCAGGGCCAGCACCGCTTCCAGGACGGCGAGCTGGGCGGCGATCGCACCGGCCTTGCCCAGGAAGATGCCGGCGCCGTCGAGCCCGGACAGGCGCAGGGCGTCGCGGGCGTCGTCGTCGGACTCGATCACGAACGACCGTTGGATGGCCAGCAGGCCCGAGAACAGCACGGTGACCCAGAACAGGCCCGGGCCGACCCGCACCAGCGTGTCGCGGTCGGAGTCCAGGGCGAAGGCGAACACGACCAGGACCAGGAGGGCGAAAGGAACGACCTGGTTGATCCCCACCCGCGAACGGGCCTCGACCCGCAGGTCCTTGCCGGCCACCAGCACGGCATCACGAAACATGGACGGGCTCTTTCACGGGCAGCAGCCCGCCGGTCACCTGGCCGCCGGCCATGACGACGGTGCGGGTGGCGAGCGAGGCGGCCCGGTCGAGCTCGTGGGAGGCGAGCAGCACGGTGGCGCCCCCGGTGACGGCCTCGCGCACCAGCCCGTCGAGCAGGTCACGGGCGGCGGCGTCGAGGCCGGCGTGGGGCTCATCGAGCAGCCACAGGTCGGGCCGGCGGGCGACGACCGAGGCCACCGCCACCCGGCGACGCTGCCCGGCCGACAGCTTGCCGGCCGGCACGTGGCGCAGGCGCCCGTCGAGCCCGAGCCGGGCCATGGCGTCGGCGGCCGAGGCCGCGCTGGCCCCTGCGGCCCGGGCCGAGAAGGCCAGGTTGTCGGCCACCGTGAGGTCGTCGTAGAGGAAGGTGGCGTGGCCCAGCAGGCCCACCCGGCGGCGGATCGACTTGCGGTCCTGGCGCAGGTCGTGGCCCAGGATCTCGGCCTCGCCGGCGGTGAAAGCGGTCAGGCCGGCGCAGGCTCGCAGCAGCGTGGTCTTGCCCGCCCCGTTGGCCCCCTGGACCAGCACGATCTCCCCGACCGCCACGTCGAGGTCGACTCCGGCCAGGGCCGGGAACCGGCCGAGCAACGACACGGCGGAGCGAAGGCGGACGGCAAGGGCCATGGGGACCCTACCAAGGTACCGGTGGGGGTGAACCATGGTCCAAGCAGGCCGCCACGGTTTGGCGCAAGGCAGGCGGTAGCCTGCCCGCCGTGATCCGGCGCGTCGTCCGGGGGACGGGTAAGGCGCTCATCTCGGTGGGCGTGCTCATCCTCCTCTTCGTGGTCTACCAGCTGTGGGGCACCGGTCTGACCCACGACCGGGAGCAGCGCCAGCTCCGGTCGCAGTTCGCCCAGCAGCTGGCGACGCCGCCGGTCACCGAGGCTCCACCGGACGGCGCCACCGCGGCGACCACGCCCACCACCGCCCCCGCGCCCCTGGTGGAGGGCGAGGCGGCGGCGGTCATCGTCATCCCCAAGATCGGCTTGGACGAGGTCGTCGTCGAGGGCGTCGGTGTCGACGACCTGAAGAAGGGGGTCGGCCACTACCCCGACACCAAGATGCCGGGCGAGACGGGGAACGCGGCGCTGGCCGGCCACCGGACGACCTACGGGGCCCCGTTCAACAAGGTCGACGACCTGGTGGCCGGGGACGAGATCAGCGTCACCACCCGGGCCGGCACCTTCCGGTACAACGTGATGGAGAAGAAGGTGGTCACGCCCGACGAGGTGTCGGTGCTCGACGACACCCCCGACAACCGGCTCACCCTGACCACCTGCCACCCGAAGTACAGCGCCGAGCAGCGCCTGATCGTCGTCGCGCAGCTGGCCGGACCGGCCGTCGACGCACCGGCCCAGCCGGCGAGCACCACGGCCACCACCTCGCCGCCCCGGACCCGCGAGCTGGCCGCCGGGCAGGAGCGGGCCGGCCTGTCGGGCGCCGGGGCGGCCAACCGCCCGGCCATCGCCTGGGGCATCATCGCCGCCAGCATCTGGCTGGCCGCCTGGGCCGTCGGCCGCTGGACCGGCCGCCGCTGGACGTCGTACCTGGTGGGCGCCCCCATCTTCCTGGTCGCCCTGTTCGTCTTCTTCGAGAACGTCGCCCGCCTGCTCCCGGCCAACGTCTGACCGCTGACGAACCGGTGACACGAGTGGTGGCCAGGGCCGCCGGATCGGTCACCGGTTCGAGCAGGAGGGGCCCGGGGTGCCACCATGCGGCGTGGCCACCCGACCGGATCCCGCCGACGACCCGGTGCTGGCCCGGCGGCGCCGCATCGCCCGGCTGGTGGCTCTGGGCCAGCGGATCGGCTACAGCCTGTGGCTGGTGGCCATCCTGGTCTTCGCCTTCGGCGCGGCGACTGAGTTCCGTCCGTTCATGGTGACGATCGTGATCGGCTGCCTGGCCGTCGGCTCGGCCCTCCTGGCCCCGTCGATCGTGATCTCCTACGGAGTCAAGGCCGCCGACCGGGCCGACAGAGGAGAGCCCAGTGGGCATTAGGGCCGCGGTGCTGACGGGGGTCGACCAGCCGCTCGTCGTGCGGGACGACGTGGTGGTCGAGCCGCCCCGGGCGGGCGAGGTGCGCATCCGGGTGGCGGCGTGCGGGGTCTGCCGGTCGGACCTGTCGGTGCAGGACGGCACCATCCCCGTCCCCATGCCCGTGGTCCCCGGCCACGAGGCCTCGGCCGTCGTCGAGGAGGTGGGCGAGGGGGTCACCGACCTCCGTCCCGGCGACCACGTGGTCGTCTCCTGGGTGCCCCAGTGCGGGGAGTGCTTCTTCTGCCGGCGGGGGCAGCCGAACCTGTGCCAGGCCGCCGATGCCGTCCTCCTGGCCGGCGGCCTGCTCGACGGTTCGCCCCGGCTGAGCCTCGACGGCGCTCCCCTGTTCCAGATGTGCGGCACGGGGACGTTCTCGGAGGAGACGGTGGTCCCGGCCTGCGCGGCGGTGAAGATCCCCGACGACGTCCCTCTCGACGTGGCTGCCCTGCTGGGCTGCGGGGTCATCACCGGCGTGGGCGCGGCGCTCAACACCGCCACCATCCGGCCCGGCGACACGGTCGCCGTGGTCGGGTGCGGCGGGGTGGGCCTCAACGTCATCCAGGGCGCCCGCATCGCCGGCGCCGAGGTGGTCGTGGCCGTCGACGTGCATCCGGCCAAGCTGGCCACGGCCACGCGGTTCGGGGCCACCCACACCGTCGACGCCAGCGCGGTCGACCCGGCCAACGCGGTCCGGGACTTCACCGGCCAGCGGGGCGCCGACGTGGCCTTCGAGGCCCTCGGCCTGGGCCGCACCATCGAGCAGACGGTCGACATGACCCGGCGGGGCGGGCAGGCCGTGCTCGTCGGCATCCCCCGGCTCGACGTCATGCTCACCCTGCCGGTGATGCTCGGCATCGTCCTCCAGGAGCGGACGATCAAGGGCTGCTGGTACGGCTCGTCCGACATCCGCCGCGACGTGCCCCGCCTGGTGGACCTCTACCGCCAGGGCCGGCTGCGGCTGGCCGAGCTGGTCTCCCGCCGCATCGGGCTGCACGAGGTGAACGAGGCGCTGGAGGCCATGCGGTCGGGCGACGGCGCCCGCTCGGTGATCGTCTACTGAGCGACGGGCCGGCGGCCGCTCTTGGCCGCCCGCGTGGCCCCGGCCGCGGCCGGCGGCTTGGGCTTGGGTGGCACGGTGCCGGCCCGGGCGGCGACGGCCGCCGCCCGCTCACGGGCGCTGGGCTTGGGTGGGGCCGGGGCCGGCGGCTTCTTGCGGGCCCCGGCGGCGGCCACCGCCTCGGCCAGCTCGGCCACCTGGGCCTGGAGGTCTCTCATGTCGCTGCGGATCGGGGCCAGCATCCCGGCTTCGACGGCGGCGGCCTTGGCCGACTCCTCGACGACCCCGTCCACCTTGGCCCGGAGGTCGTCCATCTTGGCCTTGAGCCGGTCCTGGCCCCGCGTGTACCGGCGGGCGAGCGTCTCCGACGACGACGCCACCTCGCCCCGGGCCTCGGCCACCTGGGTGGCGAGCGACTCCAGGTCGGCCATCCGGGCCTGCACCCGCTCGGCCAGCCGCTCCTCGGCCTCCCGCAGGGCCGCCTCCACCGACGTCCCGAGCGCCTCCAGCGTGGCCACGGTGTCCGCCGCCCGCCGGTCGAGGCCGGCCCGGAGCTCCTGGAGGCGGGCGGTCTCGGCCGCCAGCTCGGCGCGCTGGTCGGCCAGCTCCTGGCGGCCCTCCGCCAGCGCGGAGGCCACCTCGGCCTGGGTCTCGGCCAGGTGGTCGTCGAGGACGCCCCGCACCTGGGCCCGCAGGGCGTCGAAGTCGGTGGCCTGCCGTCCGGCCAGCTCGGACAGCTTGCTCTCCACCAGGTCGGTCAGCCGGGCGTCGGTGCGGCGGGTGTGGAGCTCCAGCGCCTCGATGCGGCGACCGTCCGACGCGACCGTCTCGTTGACCGTCTCCACGCCGGACGCCACGGCCACCGCCTGCTCGGCCAGGGCGGTCATGCGCTCGTCGAGCCGCTCCACCGACAGCAGGAACCGGCGGTGGGAGTCGGACACGGCCGTACCGATCTCCGTGCGGGACTGGCTCAGCTGCCGGGCCAGGTCGTCCTGGAGCTCGCCCTTCAGCTCCTCGAGCTCGCCCCGCCGGCGGTCGACGATCGCGGCCAGCCTGGTCTCCACCAGCTCCTCCAGCCGGTCGCCGGCCTGGCGCTGCTGCTCCTCCAGGGCGCCGAGGCGCTCCCGGGTCTCGGTCGACCGGGCCCGCAGGGCGGCGATGGCGGTGGCCAGCTCGGTGCGGATCTCGGTGCCCTGCTCGGCCAGCGCCCTCTGGACCTCGGCCCGCAGGGCGTCGAGGTCGGACCTGCCCGCGGTGGACGCCTCGCCCAAGCGGCCCTCGACCGAGTCGGTGAGCCGGCCCACCGCCGACTTGACCCGCTGCTCGAGGGCCTCGGCGCGCGCCGTGCCCTCGTCGACGTCGGCCCGGAGGGCGGCCATTCCCTCGGTGGCCGCCGCCGCCTGCCGGGCCACGCCGTCCACCCGGTCGCCCATCCCCTCCGTGGCCGCGTCCAGGGCGGCGCGCAGCTGGTCGAGCTCGGCGGTCCGGGCTGCGGCCACCTCGGCCAGCTTGGCCTCCATCGACTCGCTCAGCCGGCTCATGGCCGACCGCACCCGCTGCTCCAGCCCGTTGTCGCTCCCGCCGTTGCGAGCGGCCCGCTCCGCTTCCTGGGCCACGAGGGACTGGAGCTCGCCCCGCAGGGCGTCGAGCTCGGCCCGCTGGCGCTCGGCCGCCACCCGCACCTGCCCGTGGAGCTCGTCGCTGAGCCGGGCCAGCCGCTGGTCGAGCTGCTCCTCCACCAGGTCCAGGCGCCGGGCCTCGGTGGCCGCCGAACCGGTGAGGGCGGCGGCGTTCTGGGCCGCCTCGCCCGCCCGGTCGGCCACGCCGTCCAGCCGCTCGCTCAGCTGCTCCTGGGCCACCTCCAGCCGCCGGGTGGCCACGCTCAGCACCGACGCGCTCTCGGCCCGGATGCCGGCCAGCTGCTCGTTGACGATCAGCTGCAGCTCCGAGCGCAGGGCCTTCATGTCGTTGCGCCGGTCCTCGACCGCCTGGACCAGCTGCGCCTCCACCCACCCGGCCAGCCGGCTGGTCAGCTGGCGGACCTGCTGTTCCAGGGCCTGCAGGCGGTCGACGTCGTCCGCGTCTGGTTCCGGCCGGCGGGGCGGCTCGGCGCTCTCATCCACCGGCGACAGCGTACCGACCGGCGCTCCTCCGACCGGCGACCGTCAAACCCGGGCGCGTCGAAGACCGTTCGCGCCGGGGACCGTTCCGCCTGCTGCCGTCCTGCGCCGCCGGGCGGGCGGCGCCTTCGCCGTTGCGGCGTCTTCGCTAGGCCCGAGGCCGGACGTTGGCCGCCTGCAGGCCCTTCGGGCCCGTCTGGACATCGAACTCGACGGGCTCGCCCTCCTCCAGGCTCCGGTAGCCCGGCTTCTGGATGGCGCTGAAGTGCACGAAGACGTCGCCGCCCTCCTCCTGCTGGATGAACCCGTAGCCCTTGTCGGCGTTAAACCACTTGACGGTTCCGGTCGCCACTTTGGCGATCCCCCTTCTCGCGTTTGGACTTGCTATGGGGGACTGCCTTAACCGTGCCGTGCGGT
>JBOGIE010000175.1:0-6387 GCA_050742435.1 Acidimicrobiales bacterium
GGCGCCGGCCGCGCCCGCCACGGGTCCGCAGCCGGCCGCCGCAGCCACCGCCACCGCCGTCGTCACCGAGGAACCGGTCCCCGAAGTCACCGTCGACTCGGGACCGCGCAGCGGCATCCCGGTCTGGATGATGCCGGTCCTGCTGATCCTCCCGTTCTGGGCCATGGTCTACATGGGCGCCTTTGCCGAGCCGGAGGGTGAGGCGGGGCCACGGACGGGCGTCCAGATCTACGCCTCGGCGGGCTGCGGCAGCTGCCACGGTCCCACCGGCGGCGGCGGCGTGGGGCCGAGGCTGTCCGGTGGGGAGACGAAGCTCACCTTCCCCAACCCCGAGGACATGATCACGTGGGTCGCCGAAGGCTCCTCGGCCGTCCGGGGCCAGCCCTACGGCGACCCCAACCGGCCGGGCGGCCAGCACGGGCCCGCCTCCGGCGGCATGCCCGGCTTCGCCGGCCAGCTCACGCCCGAGGAGATCGCCACCGTCGTGGAGTACGTCCGGGAGCAGTTGTAGGACGGCGACTCACGACGTCCTCGTCGTCGGCGGCGGGCCGTCGGGCGCCGCCTGCGCCTACTGGCTGGCCGAGGCCGGCCACGACGTGCTGGTCGTCGAACGGAAGCACTACCCCCGCGAGAAGACCTGCGGCGACGGGCTGACCCCCCGCGCCGTCCGCCAGCTGGACGACATGGGCCTGGCCGACCAGCTGGCCCGCCACCACCGGTTCGCCGGCCTGCGGTCGATCGCCTTCGGCAAGGTGCTCGAGCTGGAGTGGCCGGACGTGCCCGGCATGCCCCGCTACGGCTACGTCGTCACCCGCCACGACCTGGACGAGGCCGTGGCCAAGCGGGCCGAGAAGGCCGGGGCCACCCTGTGGCAGGGCGCCGAGGCGGTGGCTCCGGTGCTGGACGAGGGCGTGGTGCGCGGGGCCGTCGTCAAGGACAAGGCCACGGGCGGGACCAAGGAGGCCCGGGCCAGGTACGTGGTCGTGGCCGACGGGGCCAACTCCCGCTTCGGCCGGGCCCTGGGGACGGTCCGCAACCGTGACTGGCCGCAGGGGATGGCCATCCGCGGCTATTTCACCTCCGACCGCCACGACGAGCCGTGGATCGAGTCCCACCTCGACGTCCGGGACAAGGACGGCAACGTCCTGCCCGGGTACGGGTGGATCTTCCCGGTGGGCGACGGGCGGGTGAACGTCGGCATCGGGTTGCTGTCGACCTTCAGCCAGTGGAAGGAGGTGAACACCACCAAGCTGATGGAGGCCTTCGTGGCCTCGCCGCAATGCGCGGCGTGGGGCATCTCGCCCGAGACCGCCTGCGGCGCCCCCACCGGTGGCCGTCTGCCCATGGGCCTGGCCGTCGGGCCCTGGACCGGGCCCACGTGGATCGGAACCGGCGACGCCATCGGGGCCATCAACCCGTTCAACGGCGAGGGCATCGCCTACGCCTACGAGACCGGCCGCATGGCCGCCCACCACTTGGACACCGCCCTGACCTCGGGCGACGCCCTGGCCCTCCGCGGCTACGAGAAGGAGATCCAGGCCACCTACGCCCTGTACTTCAAGGTGGCCCGGGCGTTCGTCAAGGTCATCGGCCGGCCCAAGCTGATGCGGGCCCTGGTCGGCACGGGCATGCACTCCCGCACCCTCATGGAGTGGGTCCTGCGCATCATGGCCAACCTGCTGCGCCCGGACGAGCTGGGCCCGGCCGAGGCGGCCTACCGGGCGGTGGCCGCCCTGGCTCGGGTCGTGCCGGAGAGGTAGTCCGCCATGAAACACGTCGGCGGAGAGCCGCCATGAAGCACGTCGGCGGAGAGCCGCCATGAAACACGTCTCCCCGGAGCGGTTCGAGGAGCTGGTCGCCGATGCGTTGGACGAGATCCCCGAGGAGCTGGGCCGGCTGATGGACAACGTCTGGGTGACGGTGGAGGACGTCCCCGAGATCCCCGGCCTGCTCGGCCTGTACGACGGGGTGCCGCTCACCGAGCGCGACGCCGGGTACGGAGGCATGGTCATGCCCGACCGCATCACCCTCTACCGCATCCCCATCTGCGCCATGTGCCGGAGCGAGAAGGAGGTGGTGGAGGTGGTGCGGGACACGGTGATCCACGAGGTGGCCCACCACTTCGGGATCGACGACGAGCGCCTGGACGAGCTGGGGTGGGCGTGAGCTCGAAGCTGTTGGTGTTCTCCCACCCGGCGTGCCTGGAGCACGTGGCGGGCATCGGGCATCCCGAACGGCCGGAGCGGGTGGAGGCCGCGGTGCAGGGCATCCGGGAGGCCGGCCTGGGCGACGACGTCGTCTGGGTCGAGCCGCGAGAGGCCACCGTCGACGAGCTGGCGCTGGTGCACGAGCGGGGGTACGTCGAGGCGTTGCAGGGCTTCTGCGAGCGGGGAGGGGGATCGCTCGACATCGACACCGGCGCCGTCCCCGGGTCGTGGACCGCGGCGCTGGTGGCCGCCGGCGCCGGCCTCGACGCGATCGAGCGCCTCGACCGGGGCGACGGGGACGCCGCGTTCTGCGTCGTGCGACCACCCGGGCACCACGCCCTGGGGGGCAAAGCGATGGGGTTCTGCCTGTTCAACAACATCGCCGTGAGTGCGGCGTTCCTGGCCGAGCGGGGCGAGCGGGTGCTGATCGTGGACTGGGACGTCCACCACGGCAACGGCACCCAGCACATGTTCTACGAGGACGGCCGGGTGCTGTACCTGTCGGTGCACCAGTCGCCCTTCTATCCCTTCACCGGGGAGGTCGAGGAGCGGGGCGCCGGTGCGGGTGAGTGGCTGACCGTCAACTTCCCGGTGCCGTGGGGCACGACGGGCGACGTCTTCCTCGCCGCGCTGGACACCGTGACCCCGGCCATCGAGCGCTTCGCGCCGACCTGGGTCCTCGTTTCCTGTGGCTTCGACTCCCACGCCGACGACCTCCTCGGATCCCTCGGCCTCCGGGAAGGCGACTACGCCGAGCTGACCCGCCGGTGCGCCGCCCTGGTGCCGGCCGGGCGGTGCGTCCTGTTCCTCGAGGGCGGCTACAACACCGACGCCGTCGCCGCGTCGGCCGCGGCGTGCGCCCGGGCGCTGGTGGCCGGGGAAGTCACGGGCGAGCGGACGTCCGGGGGGCCGGGCATGGAGGTCGTCGACACCGTCCGGGCCGCGCTCACCCGCCCGTACGAGGGGTGACGGCGGCGGCCGCGGCGGCGGCCAGGTCGACCGTGCGCTCCAGCTCGCCCTTGGTGTGGGCCAGGCTCGGGAACAGGGCCTCGAACGGGCTGGGGGGAAGGGCCACGCCCCGGTCGAGCATCTGGTGGAAGAAGGCGGCGTAGGCCTTGGCGTCGGACGCCTTGGACGTGGCGAAGTCGGTGGGCGGGGTGTCGCTGAAGAACAGGCCGAGGAGGGGACCGACCACCGGCACCGATACGGGCAGGCCGGCTTCTGTGACGACCTGGGTGAGGCCGGCCGACAGCTCGGCCGCCCGGCCGGACAGCTGGGCGTAGGCCGCGTCGTCGAGCAGCTCGAGCACGGCCAGGCCGGCGGCGGTGGCCAGCGGGTTCCCCGACAGGGTGCCGGCCTGGTACACGGGGCCCTCCGGCGCCAGGCAGGCCATGACGTCGGCCCGGCCCCCGAAGGCGGCCAGCGGCAGCCCGCCGCCGATCACCTTGCCCAGGCAGGTGAGGTCGGGGGTGATCCCCAACCGTTCCTGGGCGCCGCCCCGTCCCACCCGGAAGCCGGTGATCACCTCGTCGAAGACGAGCAGGGCACCGGCCCGGTCGCAGGCGGCCCGCAGCCCTTCGAGGAACCCCGGGACCGGCGGTACCAGGCCCATGTTGGCGGCCACCGGCTCGACCAGCACCGCGGCCACGTCGTCGCCGAGCTCGGGCACCACGTTGTAGGGGACGACCACCGTGTCCGCCACCGCCGATGCCGGCACGCCGACCGAGCCCGGCACCCCGTGGGTGGCCAGGCCGCTGCCGCCGGCGGCCAGCAGGGTGTCGGAGTGGCCGTGGTAGCAGCCGTCGAAGACCACCACCTTGTCCCGGCCGGTGTAGCCGCGAGCCACCCGGACCGCGGTCATGGTGGCCTCGGTGCCGCTGGAGACCAGCCGCACCCGCTCGCACGAGGGCATCCGCTCCCGGATGGCCTCGGCCAGGAGGACCTCGCGCTCGGTCGGCGCGCCGTAGGACGTCCCGTCGGCCGCCGCCCGCTGCACGGCCTCGACCACGTGCGGGTGGGCGTGGCCCAGGATCGACGCCCCCCACGACTGGACGTAGTCGGTGTAGCGGCGGCCGGCCACGTCCCAGACGTAGGCCCCCTCGGCCCGAGCCACGAAGTAGGGGGTGCCGCCCACCGACCGGAACGACCGCACCGGCGAGTCGACCCCGCCGGGGATCACCCGCCGGGCCCGGGCGAACAGCTCCTCGTTCGACGGGCTCACAGGGCTTCTGCGAGCTCCCGGGCCAGGTAGGTGAGGATCACGTCGGCCCCGGCCCGCTTGATGGCGGTCAGCTGCTCGAGGGCGACGGCCGGCCCGTCGACCCAGCCCCGCTCGGCCGCGGCCTTGAGCATGGAGTACTCGCCGGACACGTGGTAGGCGGCCACGGGGACGTCGAACCGGGCCCGCACGGCGGCGATCACGTCGAGGTAGGGCACGGCCGGCTTGACCATGACCAGGTCGGCCCCCTCGGCCACGTCGAGGGCGACCTCGGCCAGCGCCTCTCGGGTGTTGCGGAAGTCCTCCTGGTACTGCTTGCGGTCGCCCCCACCGGCGATGGTGACGTCGACCGCGTCCCGGAACGGCCCGTACAGGGGGGAGGCGAACTTGGCCGCGTAGGCCAGGATGGCGGTCGACCCGAGCCCGGCCGAATCCAGGGCGGCCCGGATGGCCGCGACCTGGCCGTCCATCATCCCCGAGGGGGCGACCACGTCGGCCCCCGCCTCGGCCTGGGCCACGGCCACCCGGGCGTAGAGCTCCAGGGTGGCGTCGTTGTCGACCGTGCCGTCGGGCGCCAGGACGCCACAGTGGCCGTGGTCGGTGTACTCGTCGAGGCAGAGGTCGGCCATGACCACCAGGTCGTCGCCCACCTCGTGGCGGATGTCGGCCAGGCCGGCCTGGGCGATGCCCGCGGGGTCCCAGGCGGCCGATCCCTCGGCGTCCTTGGCCGCCGGGACCCCGAAGAGGATGACGGCGGGCACGCCCAGGCCGGCCAAGGCCCGGACCTCCTTGCGCAGGGAGTCGCGGGTGTGCTGGACCACGCCGGGCATGGAGACGATGGGCTGGGGGGCGTCGATTCCCTCCCGCAGGAACAGTGGGGCCACCAGGTCGTCGACCGACAGCCGGGTCTCGGCCACCAGCCGGCGCAGGGCGGGCGTGCGCCGCAACCGTCGCATGCGCCGGTTCGGGTAGCTCACGACGTCAAGGGTAGAACGCTTACGGTGGCACCCCTATGAGACTCCAGAGCGCCATGCTGGCCGACGCCGCGAGGGTCGCCGAGAACAAGCTGTACGTGTTCGGCGGCCAGTGGGACCGCATCTACACCAACGCCTTCCCGGCCAGCCACGCCGCCCTGACGGTGGTGCTCGTGATCGAGGTGTCGTACTCCGAGGCGCTCACGGACCACCACCTCCGGGTGGCCCTCATGCGGGACGGCGCCACCGTCGGCCCCGAGGCCCGGGGACTGATCAACGTGGGCCACGCCCCGGGCACCACGCCGGGCGCCCCGTCGTACGTGCCGATCGCCCTGCCGTTCGCCGGGGTCATGTTCGAGCGGCCGGGGCGCTACGAGTGGGTGGTCAGCCTCAACGACGAGCCGGTGGGGTCGATCCCCCTGGAGGTGGCGCTGGCGCCCGGCGGGGTGATCGAGGAGCCGGCCGAGGGGCCCAGCGGACCGATCGACCCGTTCAACAACTGAGGGCGGCCACCAGGGCGGCCACCAGCCCGTCGACGGTGTGCTCTTCGGCGACGACGCTGACCGGGAGGTTGTGCTCCGCCGCCGTCGCCGCGGTCACGGGGCCGATGCAGGCGACGACCGGCGGCAAGGCGGTGGCGCCGGCCAGGTCGAGCCAGGAGGTCACCGTGGACGATGAGGTGAAGGCGATGGCATCGGCCTTGGCCGCGGCGGCCAGGGCCTCGTCCGACGGTCGGGCGGTCACGGTGCGGTAGGCCTCGGCCACGTCGACCTCCCAGCCCTTGGCCCGCAGGCCCTCGGCCAGCACCGGGCGGGCCGCCGCGGCCTGGGGCAGGAGGGCGGCGCCGGGCCCCTCGGGGAAGGCGTCGACCAGCGACTCGGCCACCGCGCTGGGCGGCTGGAGGTCGGCCGCCACGCCCCGGGCGACCAGGGCGGCGGCGGTGCCGGGGCCCACGGCCGCCACCCGTGCGGCACCGAAGTCCCGGGCG
>JBOGIE010000176.1:0-6381 GCA_050742435.1 Acidimicrobiales bacterium
GCCCCGGGAAGAGGACCCGGCCCAGCTGGTAGATGAGGCCGATGCCGTCCTCGTTGGCGACGACCTCGGCCAGCTTGCCGTCCTTCACCTGGTGCCAGGTCATCCCTTCGATCGTGAACCGGTTGCCAGTGGCCGGGACGTCGCCGATGACCGTGGGGAACGGGATGCCCGTGTGGGTCCCCCGGGCCGTCCAGCGGGTCAGCACCCGATCCTCGGAGAACACCTGGTCCTCGATGGCGAAGAGCACGTCGGGGAAGCAGCTGCGCAGCATGTTGACCAGCCCCTTGTACCCCTCCACACCCCTGAACGGCTCCTCGTGGGTGGGAAGGGAGAACACGAAGTCGGGGGAGCAGATCTCCTCCAGCGCCTGCATGTCCCCCCGGTTGAACACCTCGTAGAAGTACCTACGGGTGAGCTCTGCAGCAATGTTCTCCGACATCGATCCCCCTCCTTGGTTCGTTCGGAATCTGTTGACCCGCTGGCGCCCGAGGCGCGTCAACCTCAGGCCGGAACCGGTGGCGGGCTGTCCTCGTCCACGTAGCCCTGGTTGAGCTCGACGATGTTCCCCTCGGGGTCGGCGATCCAGGCCACCCGCATGCCGGGGATGAACTGGCTCATGTCCAGCGGGCCCAGGGTGATGCGGGCCTCGTCGCCCATCTCGGCCAGCTTGGCGTCGAGGTCGTCGACCAGGAAGGCGAAGTGCCGGAAGCCCGAGTAGTCGGGCCCGGCGCCCTCGACCTTGGGGGCGGGACGCTCCTCGGTGGAGGAGAACAGCTCCAGGTACACGCCCCCGGCCTGGATCATCACCACCTGGCCCTCACCGGGCGCGTACACGCGGCCCCGCGTGAAGCCGAAGTGCCTGGTGTACCAGCGCTCGATGGCGATGGGGTCGTTGCAGGACAGCCCGACATGGTGCAGGACGAAAGCCATCTGTGCCTCCCTACGTCTCGTCGTCGGCCAGGATGTCGATGATGCGGCGGGCGAAGAGGTGGGCGTGCCCACCCGACCGGCCGGTGACCAGGTCGCCGTCGACGACCACGTCCTCGTCGACGTACTCCGCCCCCATGTTGATGACGTCGCCGTGGAGGTTGACGTGGGCCACCACCTTGCGGCCCCGGACCAGCTCGGGCGTGGGGGCCAGCAACCACATGCCGTGGCAGATGATCCCCTTGAGCACCGTGGGCTCGGCGAACGCCTTCTGGAGGAACTCGGTGGCCGGCGGCAGCTTGTTGATGTCCTCGGTGTAGCGGAGCCGGTCGGAGACCATCCCCGAGGGGACGATCACCGCGTCGAACCCCTTGGGGTCGACCCCCTCGAAGCTCTCCCGGGCCTCGAAGGGCTCCTTGAACTCGTGGCCGGTGAAGGTCAGCGACGGCTGGCCCCAGAGCCGGGTGAGGAAGTGGACCTCGGCCCCCTCCTCGAGGAAGCGCCGCTCGTAGTAGTGGATCTCGGGCTCGTAGAAGTCGCTCTCGATCAGGATGGCAACCTTCTTGCCCTGCAGTCGGGGTGCGCTCATGGCCTAGACACCGTGCTCCTGTTTCAGCATGTCGGACAGCCGCTCGGCGATCATGACGATGGCGGCGTGGCAGTTCCCCGACGGGACCTGGGGCATGACGCTGGCGTCGGCCACCCGCAGACCTTCCACCCCGTAGACCCGCAGCTTGGGGTCGACGACCGCCATGGCGTCGGAGCCCATCCTGCAGCTCCCGACCTGGTGGTGGTACGAGTCGGCCGCGGCGGTGACGAACCCACGGAGGGCGTCCTTGCCGGAGGCGTCTGGCCCCGGGACGATCTCCTGCTTCACGAAGTCCGACAGCGGGGCGGTCGCGTAGATCGAGCGGGCCAGCTCGACGGCGTCGGCCAGGCGGTCGCGGTCGGCCGCCGCGCTCAGGTAGTTGGCGTTGATGAGGGGCTTGGCCAGCGGGTCGCTGCTGGCCAGGCGCACCCATCCCCGCGACATGGGCCGGACCACGCCGGGCAGGATCACCACCGCGCCCGGGAGCCCCGGCACCACGTGGACGAAGGCGATCTGGATGTCGGGCCCGACCCAGCCGGGGTCGGACTTGGTGAAGAGGGCGGCCTCCGAGCAGTTCTGCGTGGGCGGGGGCAGCTCCTCGGCGGTGAGCTGGATGACCGGGGCGAGCACGTGGTTGTGGAAGTTCTCGCCCACGCCCGGCAGCTCGACCTGTACGGGGATGCCGACCTCGTTCAGGTGGGCGGGCGGGCCGATTCCCGAGAGCAGCAGGAGCTTGGGCGACTCCATGGCTCCACCGCAGACGACGACCTCCCTCCGGGCGGTGTCGGTGGTGGCCACGCCGTCCTTGACGTACTCCACGCCTGTGCACCGGCCGTTGGTGAGGACCAGGCGGGTGGCCATGGAGTTGGTGCTCACGGTCAGGTTGGGCCGCGACCGGGCGGGCTCCAGGTAGGCGGCCAGCGTCCCGTGGCGCCGGCCGTCGCGCACGTTGATGTGGTGCCAGCCGGCGCCCTCCATCTGCGGGCCGTTGAAGTCGTCGGTGCGCTGGTATCCCAGGGCGACGCAGGCGTCGATGAACGCGGCGGAGGCCGGGTTGGGCTCGTGCAGGCCGGCGTTGGTGACAGCCATGGCCCCGCCGTGGCCGGCCGTGGGGTTGGTGTCGTCCTCCTGGTCCTCGCTCTTCTGGAACCAGGGGAGGCACTCGTCGTAGGTCCAGCCCGGGCAGCCGTTGTAGGCCCAGTTGTCGAAGTCCGACCGGTGCCCCCGGATGTGCATCATGATGTAGAAGTCGCTGCTGCCGCCGGGCAGCTTGCCGCGCGGCTCGTCGATCTCCCGGCCGCCCAGGGCCGGCTGAGGGACGCTCTTGTAACCCCAGTCGACGTCGGTCTTCCAGAGCTTGGGCCAGTCCCAGGGGCGGTGGACCTCTTCGGGGACGGTGTCCGCGCCCGCCTCCAGGGCCAGGACG
Source organism: Acidimicrobiales bacterium (assembly GCA_050742435.1). Taxonomy (GTDB): domain Bacteria; phylum Actinomycetota; class Acidimicrobiia; order Acidimicrobiales; family AC-14; genus CADCTB01. The sequence goes on from JBOGIE010000176.1 coordinate 2,943, forward strand.
CTGACGTCGGGGTTCTCCGACAGGCGGTTGGCCATGACCGAGCCGCCCGCGCCGGTGCCCACCACGATGAAGTCGTACTCCGCCATCAGTCGTCGAAGGTCTGATCGGTCATCGGCTTGAACGGGACCGTGTCGTGGATGGTCCGCATGTAGGTGATCTTGCCGTTCCTCACCTGGAAGTAGTTGGCGCCGATGGCGCTGATCGGCACGCCGGCGGCGTTGGCCGACTCGTTCTGCCAGATCACCGCCGCCTGCTCACCCTGCACGATGATGTGCATCGGGTGCATCAGGAACTTGGAATACACCTTGCGGAAGTGGTCGCCGATGCCCAGGATGTTCGACTTGCCTTCGACGTGGCCGTCGATCTGCTCGTCGACCACCAGGTCGTCGTCCATCAGGGTGAGCCAGCCGTCCCAGTCGCCGGCGTTCACGTAGTTGTAGTACTGGCCGATGACCTCCCGGGCCAGGACCGGCAGGTCCGACGAGCCGGGCATGGCCACGAACGTGTCGACGCCGTAGACCTGGATCATGGGTTCGCCCGTCTTGGGTGAGCGGCGCACCTCGTGGGTCTGGCCGGCGTCGAAGCCGATCCACTGGCTCTTGGCCGCCGGGGGTATCCAGACCTTGGCCTGCCAGTTCACGTCGACCTTGACTTCGGCCGACTGGCCGTCGGCGGCGACGGTCACGTCGTTGCGGGTGATCTCGTGCACCTCGTCGAAGAAGGTGTTCACGATCCGGTCGTACCAGTCCCGGAAGGCGTCGAGCCCGTAGACGGTCACCTCCGGGAAGCGCATCTCGGCGTCCTCGGCGACGCATGCCTCCAGCTCGGGGCTGGGTGCGTGCTTGTCGAGGAGGTCGAGGTACCACCTCTCCATGAACCGCTTGACCTCGTCTTCGGTCAGCGGGGCCAGATCCGTCATTGGATCCTCCTTCGGGCTGTGTCGGTCAGGCTTTGTCGGCGCCGGCGATGGTGCGGGTGCCCTTGACCTGGTTGGCGATGACCAGGTCGATGAGGAACGGGCCCTCGTGCTCGAGGGCCTGGGCGATGGCGGGAGCGATCTGATCGGGCTTCTCCACCCGGACGGCCGCCACGCCCAGCGATCGCGCCAGCTCGTCGAAGCGGATGTCGGGGTCGCTCAGGTCGAAGCCGACGGGGAACCCGTGCTCGGGGATGTCCCGCTCCTCCCAGTACTCCTGGATGTTGAGCTTGAGCAGCTCGTAGCTGTGGTTGTTGCAGACGACGAACTTGGCGTCGATGTCGTACCGGGCCGCGGTCCACAGCGCCTGGATGGTGTACATGCTCCCGCCGTCGCCGGTGAAGCCGACGACCACCTTGTCGGGGTGGGCGATCTTCAGTCCGATGGCGCCCGGGATGCCCACGCCCAGCGAACCGCCGCGGGTGAGGAAGTAGTGGCCGGGCGTGGTGACCGGGAGGTACCGGGTGAGCTCCGGGGAGGTGGTCAGGGCCTCGTCGAAGATGATGGCGTCGGGCGGGAGGTGCCTGGCCAGCTCCTCGGCGAACTGTGAGGCGTGGAGGGGGAGGGCGTCGTGGAAGCTGCGGTCGCGCTCGCGGGCCGCGGCCAGGTCGCGCTCCTTGTCGGCGGCCATGGCCCGGGCCCGCTGGGCGGCGGCGTCCTTCTGGCCGGCGTCCATCATCCCGGCCAGGGCGTCGGCCAGGGCGCCGAGGGTGGGCTTGGGGTCGGCCACGAAGCCCATGGTGACCGGGAAGTTCTTGGCGATCTCGTGGGCGTCGAGGTCGACGTGGACCACGGGGACGTCGGGCCCGAACACCCCGGACAGCTCGGGGAACACCTCGGGGAAGACGTAGGTGCCGCAGATCAGGATGGCGTCGGCCGGCGACATGATGGCCTTGCTGTGGTCGCCGAACATGTGGCCGAGCATCCCCTTGAACTGTGGATGGGTGTGGTCCATGTTCACCTCGGACCAGTCGGCCCCCCACACGTCGGCCCCCCAGGTCTCGGCCAGGCGGGTGAGCTCGGGCTGGGCGTCGGAGAACGCCACCCCGTCACCGGCGATGATCATGGGCCGGGTGGCACCGACCAGGTGCTTGGCCGCCCGGTCGATCTCGGTCTGCTCGGGGACGGTGCGGGTGAGCAGGTACGAGGTGGGCACCACCTCCTCGTCGTTCGGGGCGTCGAGGACGTCCATGGGGAGGGACACGAACACGGGGCCCATGGGCGGGGTGGCCGCCTCCTTCATGGCCCGGCGCAACACCCGCAGGACCGAACCCGGGTCGACCACCCGGGTGGACCACTTCACGACCGGGGCCGCCATGTCCACCAGGTCGGCCCACATCTGGGCCTCCATGGCGTCGTAGCGGACGCCGGACTCGCCGGCGATGACGACCAGCGGTGCGTGGCCCCTCTTCGCCTGGTACATCATCCCGATCCCGTTGCCCAGGCCCACCCCGCTGTGGAGCTGGACGATCGTGGGCTTGCGGGTGGCCCGGGCGTAGCCGTCGGCGATGCCGACCACCACCGCCTCCTGCAGGCCCAGGATGTACTCCAGGTCGGGGTAGTCGCTGAGCGAGTCGAGGAACCCCTGCTCCACCGTGCCGGGGTTCCCGAACATGTACGTGACTCCGTCGGCCAGCAGCTGCTCGATGATGGCGTACCGGCCGGTCTTGGCGGTCACCGCTAGTCCCGGTCGGTGTGGTAGCCCCACTCGGACAGGACGATCAGGATGCGCTTGCTCATACAAACCCCTCTCGCGGTGTTCCGATCGCAGCGTAGCGACGCCCACTCACGTCCTCGCCCCGCTCCGGATAGTAATGCTCCCGCCGGAGTTTCGGAACGGCGCAAGGCGGCTGTTCGGCGTGGCGGTCAGCGGTTGAGCTGGCCCATGAACTCCTTCGGCCAGGGGTCACCGGCCGCCGCCCCCTTGGGGGCGATCTCGTCGATCCGGTCGAGCTCCTCGGGCGACAGGGACACCTGCAGCGCCCCCAGGTTCGAGCGGAGGTTGTCGACGTGGCGGGTCCCGAACACGCCGACGACCCGGGGGCTGCGGGCCAGCAGCCAGGCCAGGGCCAGCTGGGCCGGCTCCACCCCCTTGGCCCGGGCCAGCTCGGTCACGTGGTCGACCAGATCGAGGTTGCGCTGGAAGTTCTCGCCCTGGAAGCGGGGCGAGACCCGGCGGAAGTCGTGCTCGGGAAGGTCCTCGAACCGGCGGACCTGCCCGGTGAGCATCCCCCGGCCCAGCGGGCTGTAGGCCATGAAGCCGACGCCGAGCTCCTCGCAGGCGGGGACGACCTCGTCCTCGGGGTCGCGGTGCCACAGCGAATACTCGGACTGGACGGCGCCGACCGGGTGGACGGCCTGGGCCCGGCGCAGGGTGGCGGCCGACACCTCGCACAGGCCGATGTGGCGGACCTTGCCCTCGGCCACCAGCTCGGCCAGGGCGCCGACCGTCTCCTCGATCGG
>JBOGIE010000177.1:0-6375 GCA_050742435.1 Acidimicrobiales bacterium
TACATCCTCAGCATGCTGGCCACTCCGCCCGAGGTGATCTCGGCCGTCGTCTCCAGCTTCCGGATCAGGTAGCGGACACGCCCGCCTGGCCCTGGGCGCCGACCAGAGCCAGGTCTTCGCCCGCCCCGGTGACGGTGATCCGGCCGGCCCCGTAGCGCCGGCGCTGGCGCACCTCCAACCGGCGAGCCAGCCGGCTGAGGGCGAAGTTCACGATGATGTAGATCACCGCGGCCACGAACAGCGACTGCAGCGGGTTGAAGAAGAACTCGCCGTTGATCCGGGCCCGGCGCAGCAGCTCCTCGTAGGCGACGGCCGCGCCGAGGGACGTGTCCTTGAGCAGGGTGACCAGCTGGCTGACGATGGCCGGGATCATCCGCCGGGCCGCCTGGGGGATGATCACCAGCCGCATGGACTGCCAGTAGCCCATGCCCAGGGAGTAGGCGGCCTCGCCCTGCCCCCGGTCGAGCGACAGGATCCCGGCCCGGAAGATTTCGGCCAGCACGGCGCCGTTGTAGATCATCAGCCCCAGGGCGACGTACCAGAACAGCGAGAACGCCACCCCGTAGCGGGGCAGGCCGAGGGCGGAGAAGAAGATCAGCAGGACCAGGGGCACGCCCCGGAAGAACTCCACGTAGGCGGTGGCCAGCCAGCGCACCGGCGGCGTGCGGGCCAGCCGGGCCAGGCCCATGACCACGCCGATGGCCATGGCGCCCCCCATCGACACCAGGGCCACCAACGCCGTCGTGCGCAGGCCTTCCAGCAGGAACCGCCACACCGACCACATGGTGAAGGGCTCCCACACCCGCCGGCTGAGCTGGCCCCGGCTCTCCAGGCGGGACAGGGCCACGTACAGCAGGCCCAGGATGACCAGGCCGCTGACGACCGAGACGATGCGGGTTGTCCGCCGCCCCCGGGGCCCCAGGGCGTCGCCGATGAAAGGCGCCGTCACTGTCCCGGGCCGGTCATCGCCCGACCTCCCGGTCCGGCGATGCTTGTCGACTGGACCGGCCTCCCGGGCCGGTCATCGCTTGATCGCCGTGCGGCGGTCGAGCCAGGCCACGGCGAAGCCGGACGGCACGGTCATCATCAGGTAGAAGGCGGCCGCCCCCAGGTAGGCGGGGATGAACCGGGCGGTATCGGTGCCCACCCGCTCGGCCGCGCTGGTCAGCTCGCTCACGCCGATGACCACGGCCAGCGACGAGTTCTTGAGCAGGGCGATGAAAATGCCCCCGAGCGGGCCCACGACGGTGCGCAGCGCCTGGGGCATGACCACCACCCCGAGGGTCTGGGGGAAGGTGAGGCCGATGGCCCGGGCCGCCTCGGCCTGGCCCTTGGAGACGGAGTTGATGCCGGAGCGGACGGTCTCGGCCACGAACGTGCCGGTGTAGGCGGTCAGCACGATGATGGCCGAGACGAAGGGCGAGTAGCGGAAGCCGATGCTCGGGAATCCGAAGAAGAAGAGGTACATGAGCACGAGCAGGGGCGTGTTGCGGATGAGCTCGATGTAGGTGGTGCTGGCCCACCGCAGCGGAGGCACGGGGCTGACCCGCATGCCGGCCACCAGCGTCCCCAGGACCATGGCCATGGTGAAGGACAGGAGGCTCAGGAGGGCGGTGAGGCGCATGCCCTCCAGGAAGACGTCGAGGTTGTCGACGATGACGTTCACGGGAGGACCGTCGCCGGCCGCCCCGGGTGGCGGGGCGCAGTGCTGGTCGGTTGGTTCACTGCGCCCCGCCCGGGAGGGTCAGGCTCGGGTCGTCGATGTGGTGGTCGACGGGCGGGTCGTCGACGTGGTGGTCGAGGCGGCCGCGCCCCCCGAGGTGTAGCGGTCCACCCGCGGCGGGTCGGGGACGGGGATGCCCAGGCGGCCCAGGGTGACGTCGAAGGCCCGGGCCCACTCGCCGCTGGCGTAGATGGCCTCCAGCCGGTCGTTGATGAAGTTGCGGAAGGCGTCGTCGCCCTTGCGGACGCCGATGCCGTAGGGCTCGTCGGTGAACTTGTTGCCGACGATCTTGAACTCGTTGGGGCTGCCGGCGACGAAGCCCAGCAGGATGGAGTTGTCGGTGGTCACCGACTGCACCCGGCCGTCACGCAGGGCCTGCACGCAGTCCGAGTACTGGTCGAACTCGGTCAGGTCGGCGGTGGGGACGAGGCGCTTGACGTTGGCCGCGGGGGTCGAGTTGCGCACGCTGCAGGTCCTCTTCCCGGCCAGGTCGTTCACGCCGCGGATGCTGTTGTCCTCCCGCTTGACCATGATGTCCTGGCCGGCGATGTAGTACGGACCGGCGAAGTCGATGCGTTGCTTGCGGGCGTCGTTGATGGTGTAGGTGGCGACGACCATGTCGACCGTGGCGTTCTCGATGAAGATTTCACGGTTCGGCGTGGTGGCCTCGCGGAACTCGATCTTGCTCTCGATGTCGTTGACCGACCCGCCGTAGATCCCCACGGCGATGAGCTTGGCGATCTCGACGTCGAAGCCCTCGACCTGGTTGGTCGTGGGGTTCTTCTGGCCCAGGCCGGGCTGGTCGAACTTGACGCCCACGACGACCCGGCCCTTGGACTGCAGGTTCGCCATGGTGGTGCCGGCGGCGAACGTGGGGGCGGCGACCGTGGTGTCGCTGGACTGCCCGCCCCCGCTGACGGTGGGCGAGTCGTCGTCGTCGCCGCAGGCCACAGCCACCATCGCTACGGCGGCCAGCACTGCGCCTATCCATCGGTTGCTTCGCATGAACCCTCCTCTGGGGTCGTGTAAACGCTTCAACTGCTCAACTGCTTGCCGTTCAGTGGGCCAGGATCTTCGACAGGAAGTCGCGGGCCCGGTCGGTTTCGGGATGGCTGAAGAATCGGTCGGGTGGGGCCAGTTCGACGATGCGCCCGTCGTCCATGAACGCGACCCGTTTGGCGGCGGAGCGGGCGAAGCCCATCTCGTGGCTGACCACGATCATGGTCGTCCCCTCCTCGGCCAGTTCGATCATCACGTCCAGGACCTCTTTGATCATCTCCGGGTCGAGGGCGGATGTGGGCTCGTCGAAGAGCATGAGCTTGGGCTCCATGGCCAGGGCCCGGGCGATGGCGGCCCGCTGCTGCTGGCCGCCCGAGAGCTCGGCCGGGTAGTCGTCGGCCTTCTCGGCGATGCCCACCCGCTGGAGCAGCTTCATGCCCCGCTCCCTGGCCTCGGCCTTGGACAGCTTGCGCACCTTGATCGGCCCCATGGTGACGTTCTGCAGGATCGTCTTGTGGGCGAAGAGGTTGAACGACTGGAAGACCATCCCCACGTCCGCTCGTAGCCTGGCCAGGGCCTTGCCCTCCTCCGGCAGGTCCACACCGTCGATGCTGATGCGCCCGGACGTCACCGGCTCCAGGCGGTTGACGCACCGGCACAGGGTGGACTTGCCCGACCCGGACGGGCCGATGACCACCAGCACCTCGCCCCGGTCCACGGTGAGGTCGACATCGCGCAGGACGTGGTTGTCGCCGAAGTACTTGTTGACCTTCTCGACGACCACCAGCGGTTCCCCGGCCATCAGGCGAGCACCTCCCGGTTGCGGGCCGCGGTGAGGCTGATGAGCCCCAGGAGGCCGATGATGGCGGCGGCGGCGATGCCCGTGGCCGCCCGTTCGGCGGCGGCCTCGCGGCAGGCCCCGTCCAGGGCCAGGGCGTAGAGGCTGACGCCGTCGGACCGGCGCCCGAAGTTGCTCACCGGGGCGCCACAGTCGACGGTGGTGGCGGCCGCTTCCAGCGCCGGCGAGAACGGCTGGAGCCGGAACAGCGGGTCATCGGCGAAGGCGGCCTCGACCGGCACGACCAGGCAGGCCACGCCGGCCAGCATGCCCAGGACGGCCAGGGCCGCGCTCAGCCGCCGGGGCGAGGGCCGCACACGCCCGAGGCGCCGGACGGGCCCGAGGAGCCTCATCCGCCATCGTCGCCACCGCCGTCGGCGCCCATGCTCAGCCGCCCGATGACGTCGGGGCGGTTCTGGATCGACCGGGCCAGGTCGAGCTCGTCGGCCAGCTCCTTGGGCGCCAGGCCGAAGGCGCCCGACGGCAGGACGACCGTGCCGTCCGCCCCCCGGACGACGACGGTGTCACGGTCGACCTCGATGGCTTCCACCCACTCCCAACGGATGAGCGTGCGCTGGTCGCGGGACTCGAAGGCGGACACGCCGTGGAGGTCGACCCGGAGGAGCCGCTTGGGCCCGAACAGTCGGCCCCGCACGACATGCTCGGCGACGCGTTGGGCCACGGGGCTAACTGTATCGGTGGCGCTCCGGTAAGGGACGTACAGCCACCGCCGCCGACTTGTACGAGGGCTGCCGGGAGTAGGGGTCGAAGCTGGGGCGGGTCAGGCGGTTGGTGCCGACGTAGTGCATGGGGACGAACACCTGGCCGGCGGCGACGGTGGGGGTCACGTAGGCCCGGGCCTCCATCTCCCCACGGGCCGAGCTGACGACGACCCACTCGTCGGCAGCCACGCCCAGGGCGACGGCGTCGGCCGGGGAGATCTCCACGTACGGCCTCTCCGGATAGAGCGTCCGCAGCATGGCCGACTTCGACGTCCGGGTCTGGGTGTGCCACTGGCTGGAGCTCCCCCGCCCGGTGAGGAGGACGTACGGGAACTCCTCGCTGGTCGGCTCGGCCACCGGCCGGGGCTCCTCCCACACGAACCGGGCCCTCCCGTCCGGGTGAAAGAACCGCCCGTCCGCGAATAAGCGCCGTTCCGGCTTCAGGTCCCCCGAGGGCGCCGGCCATTGCACGCCGCCTGCGGCGTCCAGAGCCTCATATCCTTCGATCCCCGTGATGTCGCAGGGGCGGCCGGCGGAGAGGCGCTGGAGGATCCGGAAGGTGGCCTCCGGCGACGACCAGTCCTCGAACGTCTCCCCGCAGCCCCAGGCGTCGGCCACCAGCTTGAAGATGGAGAAGTCGGCCAGGGCCTGGCCCGGGGCCCGGACGACCCGCTTGATGCGGCCGTACCGGCGCTCGGAGTTGACGAACGTCCCCTCCTTCTCGCCCCAGCCGGCGGCGGGGAGGACGATGTCGGCCAGCTGGGCGGTCTCGGTCGTGGGGTACAGGTCCTGGACGACGAGGACGTCGAGGCGCCCCAGCAGCTCCCGCAGCTCGGACTGGTGGATCCAGGAGTGGGCCGAGTTCGTGGCCACCACCCACAGGGCCCGGATGTCGCCCGTACGTATGCCCTCGACGATCTGGTCGTAGGCCCAGCTGGGCCGGTCGGGGACGCGGGCCGGGTCGATCCCCAGGATGGCGGCCACGTCGGCTCGGTCGCCGGGGTCGGTGAACGACCGTCCGCCGAAGAGGTTGGTGGTGTTCGACCACAGGCGGGAGCCCATGGCGTTGCACTGACCGGTGATCGAGTTGGCGCCGGTGCCGGGCCGGCCGATGTTGCCGGTGAGGAGGGCCAGGTCGATGACGGCCTGGGCCACCCGCACGCCCTCGTGGCTCTGGTTGACGCCCATCGTCCACCAGAACGACACCCGCTCCCCCGACGCGATGGTGTCGGCGAAGAGCTCGAGGGCGTCGACCGGCAACCCGGTGGCCGCGCTGACCCGGTCGGGCGTGAAGGCCTCGACGTGGGCGGCGAAGCCCTCGAAGCCTACGGTCGACTCCTCGACGAAGGCCTTGTCGACCGCCCCCCAGGCGATCAGGAGGTGGGCCAGGCCGTAGAGCAGCGTGAGGTCGGACTTGGGCAGCAGCGGGTAGTGCTGGGTGGCGGCGGCGGCGGTCTCGGTGACCCGGGGGTCGACGACGACGACCTCCGGGTGGTGCGGGTTCCGCAGGAGCCGCTCCCACAGGATGGGGTGGGCGATGCACGGGTTGGCCCCCCACAGCACGACGACGTCGGACGCCTCCAGGTCGGCATAGGTGTACGGCGGGGCGTCGAAGCCGAACGCCTCCTTGTAGGCGACGACCGCGGTGGCCATGCACTGGCGGGTGTTGCCGTCGCCGTGGACGATGCCCATCCCGAACTTGGCCAGGGCGCCCAGGAGGGCCATCTCCTCGGTGGCGATCTGGCCGGTGGACAGGAACGCCACCGCCTCGGGGCCGTGCTCGGCCTGGACGGCCTTGAAGCGGCCGGCCATGGCGCCGAGGGCGGTGGGCCAGTCGACCGGGGCCAGGGGCTGGTCCCGGCTGGCCCGCAGGAGCGGGGTGGTGGCCCGGTCCGGCGCCCGCAACGGGGCGAGGGCCTCCCATCCCTTGGGGCAGGCCATGCCCAGGTTGACCGGGTACTCCTTGGTGGGGGTGAGCGACACCGCCACCCCGTCCTTCATGTTGACGTCGAGCGAGCAGCCCACCGAGCAGAACCCGCACACCATGGAGTTGCCCGCCATCAGGTGTTCGGGCCCGGCATCCCGGTCCAGGA
>JBOGIE010000178.1:0-6363 GCA_050742435.1 Acidimicrobiales bacterium
TGGACGACCTCGGCGCCGCTGGCCTGCACCCGCTCGAAGGTGCCGTCGAGGTCCTTGGTGGCCAGGATGATGCCGGCGTACGTGCCCTTTGCCATCATCTCGACGATGGTGCGGCGCTCGTCGTCGGTGATGCCCGGATTGGCGGTCGGCGGGTTCAGGACGATGGACGTGCTGGGCTGGTCGGGGGGGCCGACCGTGATCCAGCGCATGCCCTGGTAACCGACGTCGTTGCGGACCTCGAAGCCGAGCGTGTCGCGATAGAACGCCAGCGCTGCGTCGGGGTCGTCGTGCGGGAGGAACGTCTGGTGAATGGTGATGTCCATACCGGTCACGCTAAATGGGGCTCGGGTACCGACGCTTCTCGATTCCTGACGGGTCTGGTGACCTGTTTCGCCACGCACGAGGGCATCCCCGCCGTCACCTGGGCCGCCTGGCGCCGGTAGGCGCTGGGCGGCATGCCGACCAGCTCGGTGAAGCGGGTGCTGAAGGTGCCGAGCGACGAGCATCCGACCGCGAAGCAGACCTCGGTGACGCTGAGGTCGCCACGACGGAGCAGCGCCATGGCGCGCTCGATGCGCCGGGTCATGAGGTAGCCGTACGGCGACTCGCCGTACGCCCGCCGGAACTCGCGGCTGAAGTGTCCCGCCGACATGTGCGCATCGCGGGCGAGCGCCTCGACGTCCAGCGGCTGCGCGTAGTCCCGGTCCATCCGGTCGCGGACACGGCGCAGCAGCACCAGGTCGCGCAGGTGGTCGGCGGCGGCGGGTCTGCTGGTCACCTGCTCGATGGTGCCACGTCGCACTGCCTTGTTGACGACGTGGCCGGCAGGCTGCCTCAGGCGGGCGGGGCCACCAGCTCCACCTCGAAACCGTCTCCGTCCTCCATGTAGGCGACGTCGGCACCTCCGGCGATCGGATGGCGGTCGGCGGGCAGGAAGGACCACCCGTGCTCGGTAGCGTGCTCGCAGATCGACGCCAGGGTGGCCGACGACTCGACCTGGAACGCGATGTGGTTCAGGCCGGGCCGCATGCGGCTGTAGAGCATGCCGGGCACCATGTCGGCGGACTGCTCGAGGGCGATGGCGAAGCGGCTGGGGTGCCGGAACAGGACGACCGTGGCCACCGACCGGTCGGCCGCGTACCCGAGGGTGCCGAGGAGCCAGCTCCACGAGCGCTCGGCGCGCCGTAGGTCCGGTACCCAAAGGGTGATGTGATGCAGCACTTCCGAAGGGTACCGGCGGTCACCGGAAAACGTCAGGACCCGTGGTGATCCGGCCCGAACCGGAGAGGGACGATCCACCACAGGATGGCGATGGGAACGGCGAGGGCCGCAGCCAGAATGGCGCCCGTCCGGGCGCCGAAGAGGTACCGGGTGACCAGGAACACCCCGGCGACCATGGCCACTGCCAGGGCGGCCATGCCGGCGATGGCGCACCGGTTGCCGATCCGGAGCAGCTGGGCCTTGTCGTGGCGACGGAACCGCAGGCGGTGGAAGGCCGGCGCGGTGATGAACAGGACGCAGGCCAGGGCAGACGCCAGCAGGGCGACCGTGTAGACGAAGCGCTGCACGCCGGTCACGTCGGCGAATCCCTGGTTGAACGGCACGATGAGAAGGAAGGCGAACAGGGCCTGGACGCCCGGCAGGACGACGCGCAGCTCGTTGAGCAGCTCGAGCAGCTCGCGGTCGAGACGGCTCGACTGCTCGTCGCCGGTCCGGTGCCGTGGTGCGGTGTCCATGGCGGCTGTGTACCCGGCCGGCCCGGAACTACGCCGGCGCGCTCAACCCCGGGGCGGCGTAGTCGGGCCAGGGCGTGGGCGGCTCGCCCGCGATCTGGTCGACGAACTCGCTGATGAACCATTTGCGGAAGCGCAGCTCCTCCGCGGGCGTGGCCAGGGTGAGCAGGTGGTCGCCCGTGCGGCAGTACTCGTCGGCGGCGTCCAGCATGTCGCCCAGCTGCTGGGCCGCCCCGGCCGCCCCGGGTGGGACCTCGTAGCGCAGATCGATCTCCCGCTGCCCCTGCTGGAGGGCGGCCTCCATCTGCAGCCGCTGCTCGGCGGAGAACTGCCCGTAGCCGGCGCTCAACTCCTCGATGAGGGCCAGCAGGCGCCCCGGCGTGGCGGCCCGAGCCTCGTCGTCTCCGACGATGAGCGCGAACTCGCGAAGAAGGCCGTCGACGTGCTCCTGGGTCCGCTGCCAGACGTCGAGGGGCAGCTGGAGCAGCCGCACCTCGACCATGGCCTCGGTCATCGGGTGCCGGCCGAGGAGTGTGCCGCGGCCCGGGCCGCGGCCAGGATGAGCTCCCGGGTGCCGGACGACCCGCCCCCCTGGATGACCCCGGCGCTCACCGCGCCCAGGGCACAGGCGGCGCGCACCTCGGCGTCCGGCCCACCGGAGCCGCGGGCCAGGGCGGCGAGGATGCGGTCGTAGGCGTCCCGCAGGCGGATGCCGACGTCGGCGTCGGCCTGGACGGCGGGGTCGTTGGCGACGAAGCGCAGCAGCCGTTCGTGGGCCAGCAGGATGTCGAGGTAGCCGGCGAGGAGGGCGTCGTGGTCCTCCCCGCCCCGCTCCCCCTGCCCGGCCAGGCCCTCGAAGGCGGCGACCAGGGGCTCGGCCCGCGCCCGCAGCAGGTCCTGCTTGGAGGCGTAGTGGTAGTAGAAGGCGGCCCGCGTGACGCCCAGGGCGTCGGCGATGCGCTGCATGGACGTGCCGTGGTAGCCGTGTTCGCCGAACAGGGTCGGGCGGTCGGCAGGATGCGACCGGCCAAGGGCTCCCGTTCCACGGGGGTGGAGGGTAGGGCCTACTGAACGATAAGTAAATGGGTCAGCGCACGCTGCGCCCGACCGCCTCGGCCAGGCGCAGGTGGACCTGCGACCGCAGCTCCTGCAGCTCGAGGGCGCCGCGGAACCGGGGCAGGGCCTCCTCCTCGATGCGGCGACGGAGACCGGGAAGGTCGGCGTCGTCGTGCACATCCACGGTGATCTCGACCTCGGGCGACGGGTGGTCGCCGATCAGCCGGGCGCGGGCGCCCCGCACGCCCCCGTAGCCCTCGATGTCCCGGGCCAGAGCCGCGGTCGCCCCGGACGCCGACAGCTCGGTGCGGCCCGGTCCGTCGGACCGTACCGGCAGGCGGTTGACCGTGGGGGTCGAGATCTGGGCCAGGAGCCACCGCCATCCCAGCCAGGCGACGAGGACGGCGACGGCGGCGGCGAGGGGCCAGAACCAGTCGGCGTTGCGGGCGACGAAGTCCCGCAGGTCGTCACCGAGCACTGGGGCTTCGGCCCGTGTCTCGCCGAAGGCCCCGTAGCCCCGGGCCAGCCCGTAGGCGCCGACGCCCAGCAACAGGAGCGACAGCAGGAAGAGGACGGTGCCGTTGAGCCGGTCGGTGCGGCTGCGCCTCACCGGTCGCCCCTCCCCTGCACCTTGACCCGGACGGCCGGGGGCCGGGCCAGCCCCAGAGCACCCATCCGGCGGTCGAGGGCCTGGGCGACCGCCGGCTCCAGGTCGGCGGTCTGGCGGCGGTTGGAGCTGGCCGTCACCTCGGCGCGATCGTCGTTGACCCTGGCCTTGGCCGCGGCCACGCCGTCGACCTTCCTCGCCTCCCGCACCAGCGAGCGCTCCAGGCTGCGCCGGCTGAGGTCGGTCGGGAGGGCGCCCGGCGTGAGGGGCAGGGCGGTCGGGCGGCGCCGGGCCAGCTGGAGGAACAGGAGAAGGAGGCCGGCGGCGGTGATGCCGATGAAGATCCACCGGGTGGGGGCCGACTCCCAGCTGTGCCGGCGGGCGTTGGTGTACCAGTCGCCGTGGGGCAGGACCCAGGGCCGCCGGTCGAAGCCGGCGACCACGATCTCCACCGCCACCAGCAGTCCCCCGGCGAGGAGGGCGAGGGCCAGGGCCGTAGCCAGGACGCGGTTGGCGATGCGCACGGCCGGCTACTCCACCCTTCGCCGGGTGCGCCGGGGCGGCTCGACCAGGGCGGGCACGGCGATGTTGACCTCGGTGGCCCGCAGGCCGCAGAGCTCGGCCAGGCGGCGGACGACCTCGGCCCGGACCCGGTTCGTGACCGCCGCCACCGGCTCGGGATAGACGACGTTGACCGTGAGGTCCACGGTGACCGTCTCGGCCCCCACCTCGGCCGAGGCCCGGGCCGGTCCCCCGCTGCCGAGCGCCCACGGCAGCAGACTCGACAGACCGGTCTCGACCACGCCGCCCACCCCGTCGACCTCGGAGGCGGCGCGGGTGGCGATCTTCTCGACCACCGTGGGGGCGATGATCGTCTCCCCCCGGCTGGTGACCAGCCCGGCACGGGGCAGGTCGGCGGTGGGATCGGCCAGCTCGGTGGTGGTCGGCGTACTCACCTGCGCATGCGGGTGCCGCCGCCCCCGAGATAGGGCGTCAGGTCGATCTCGCCCTGGACGACCTTCATCACGAAGTAGCCGACGGCGCCGCAGAAGGCGACGATCAGCATCGACCCGAAGCCGTCGAAGGCGAGGGCCAGGCCGAGCAGCAGACCGACGAAGAGTCCGACGACGGTGGGTTGCATGGGTCCTCCTGTCAGGAGTGGGGACGGAAGGCGGCCAGCCGTCGACCGGCCAGCCGCAGCAGGGACGGGATGCCGGGGCTTGCCCGGCGGTGGAACACGACGTCCGGCGGCGCGGGTCTCGCCCCGGCCCTGACCGGGGGCGCGGCGCCGGTCAGGCGGCGGTAGGCGTCGACCCCGGCCTGGAAGCGCGTCGGGTCACCGCCCCGGTCGGGATGGTGGGCCAGCGCGTAGCGGCGGAATGCGTCGGTGACGTCGTCACGGGTGGCCTTCGGTGTCACCCCCAGCACGTCATGGGCCTCCAACCGGGACCTCCTCGGGCACCTCGATGTCGTCGATGAACACGGCCACGGGCTGGGCTCCGGCGTGGGCGGCCACCGCGGCCCGGACCACGTCGGCCACCTCGGGTAGGGGCCTCCCCCACCGGGCCACGACGTGGACCTCGATGGTGCCCTCGACCTCCCGGACGCCCACGATGCGCCGCCCGGGCAGGTAGGTGGCCACCTCGCCGAAGCGGCCGCCGGTGAGGCCGGCGATGAGGGGACAGCCCAAGGCGGCCGCCGCCACCGCCTCGAGATCGGCAGTCACTGGACCCGGGGCGGCTCTGGGGCGCTGTCGTCGCCGAGGTAGACGTCGTCGACGGAGATGTTGACCTCGGTGACCTGCAGGCCGGTCATCCGCTCGATCCGCTGGATGACGTTGTCGCGCACGGCCTGAGCCACGTCCGGGATGGAGACGCCGTAGTCGACCACCAGGTCGATGTCGATGGCGGCCTGGCGCTCGCCGACCTCCACGCTCACCCCCTGGGTGACGTTGGGGCCGCTCCCGCCCACCGGCAGCTTCTCCTTGATGGTGCCGAAGGCGCGGGCCGCTCCCCTGCCCATCTCGTGGACGCCCGAGACCTCTCGGGCCGCGACGCCGGCGATCTTCTCCACCACCGAGTCGGCGATCGACGTGCGGCCCTGGCCGGTGACCAGCGAGTGCCCGGTGGGCCGGAGGTCGGTCCCGGCGGCGGGAAGGTTTCCGGAGGGAAGGTTGCTGGTCGTCTGCTGGGCCATGGGTGGCTCACCTCGCTCGTGCGGTCGCGGCACCACGTCGCGTTCCCGTCCTACCGCCGGGCCGGGGGCCGGAAACATCGGGTGCGGGTGGCTCCTTCGGGCCTGTGGTGAGCGGTCCTCGCGGCCGGTTGGCTAGGTTGGCCCTGTATGCCCCGCATCGACATAGAGCTGACCAGCGCCCGTCCCGACGGCACGTGGACGTGGCGGGCGGCCGGCGCCCGCCAACCCAAGGGCGTGCTTTCGGCCGGCGTGCTCCACGATGGCGCCAAGGTCGGCGACGTGGTGAAGGCGGAGGCCGACTTCGACCTGGACGGCATCAACGTGACGTCGGTGCTGGCGCCCAAGATCAAGAAGAAGGCGGGCCCCGAGCTGCTGCCTCTTCTCGGATCCGGCAAGGAGGAGGCTCTGGTCACCCACAGCCCCCTCAAGCCCGAGCGCGAGGGTGGCGACCGTGGGCGCCGGGGCGACCGAGGGGACCGGGGGGGGTTCGGTGGAGACCGGTTCGGTGGCGACCGGTTCGGAGGCGGGCGCGGTGGCCCGGGGGGACGTCCGGGCGGGCCCGGGTCGACCCGCCCGCGAGCCACGCCGGGGCCGGGTGGGGCGCCGCGTGACGGGGCCCGCCGTGAAGGGCCGCCCGGCGGGGGTGGTCCCGGGTCACGGGAGCGGCCCCGCCCTGACCGGCCCGAGCGCCCGCGCGGCGAGCGGCCCGCCGTCGACCGTCCAGGTGGCGAGCGCGAACGTGGTCCGGCCCGTGACCGGCCGGCGCGCGAC
>JBOGIE010000179.1:0-6311 GCA_050742435.1 Acidimicrobiales bacterium
CCTGGGTCCGCTCCTGCCAGATGGGCTGGCCGGTGAGCAGGTTGTCGTACTCGGCCAGGCGCTCGGGGACCATGTCGAGGATGCCCAGGACGTCGTCCCGCCAGCCGGCCGGCAGGTCGACAGCCACGCCGCCCGGGCGGATGTAGTTGTGATTCATCCGCAGGCCGGTGACCTTCTCGAAGAAGGCGAGGATGGCCTCCCGCTCCCGGAAGCCGTAGATCATCATGGACACCGCGCCCAGGTCCATGCCGTTGGTGGCCAGCCACAGGAACTGGGACGACATCCGGTTGAGCTCGCACATGAGCATGCGGATCCACGTGGCCCGCGGCGGGATCTCCACCTCGAGGAGCTTCTCGGTGGCGAGGGAGAAGACCAGCTCGTTGAAGAGCGGCGACACGTAGTCCATCCGCGTCGTGTTCGTCGGGCCCTGGAGGTAGGTGAGCTCCTCGCCGGTCTTCTCCATGCCGGTGTGGAGGTAGCCCATGACCGGCTTGCAGCGCAGGACCGTCTCGCCCTGGAGCTCCATCATCACCCGGAGGACCCCGTGGGTGCTGGGGTGCTGGGGCCCCATGTTGATGATCATGGTGTCGTCGCCCGTGGGCACCTGCTCCACCTCTTCGGGCAGGTGGGGGATGCGCAGGACGCAGCCGCGCTCCCGCAGGTACTCGACGCCCGGGGTCCGGGTGCGGCCCTGGAGCTCCTGGGCTCCCTCGGACAGCTCTGTCGAACTCATCGGGTTGCCACCTCCGGTGGCCGCCCCGCTGAGCGGGACACTGTGCCTGTCTGTTCGCTGGCCTGCGGCTCGCTCATCGCGGTGGCGGTGCTCCCTTGAACTGGACGGGGATCCGGCCGATGCCGAAGTCCTTGCGGAGCGGGTGGCCCTCCCAGTCGTCGGGCATGAGGATGCGGGTCAGGTCGGGGTGGCCGGTGAAGACGATGCCGAACATGTCGTATGTCTCGCGCTCCATGGCCTCGGTGCCGGGGTGGAGCTCGAAGATCGACGGCAGGGTGGGGTCGTTCTCGGGGACCTGGGCCCGGACGCGGATGCGCCGGCGCTGCTCGATCGACAGGAGGTTGACGACCACCTCGAACCGCTCGGGGCGGACTCCCGCGGGCACCGCCCGCTCGAAGTGGAGCAGGTAGTCGACCGCGGTGAGGCTGGCGCACATGCGGTAGCCGTCGTCGTACAGGTGGCCGACCAGGTCGAGGTAGGAGGCGCGGTCGGAGTGGACCACGAGCTGGCCCCGGAACAGCGTGGAGATGGCGCCGTGAATGAGCGCCGGCTCTTCTTCGGGGGGCTGGCCGTTCGGCTCGTCCACGTACCTGACACTAGACCGCGGCCCTCTACCCTGTGATCGCCGATGCCCACCTGGACGAGCGAGCAGGTCGCGTCCGTCGCCCCGGACGCCGCCTCCATCACCGCAGCACGGGGACTGGCCAACGCCCGGGTGTGGTCGGCCACCGGTCACGACCACCGGGCGGTGTGGGGCCAGTGCCGTGGGTACTCGGCCGCCATCGACATCGGCGAAGGGGGGCCTGGGGCCGAGCGGGGTGGCGGGTTCTCCTGCACCTGCCCCAGCCGCAAGGTCCCGTGCAAGCACGCCCTGGCCCTCCTCTTCCTGTGGGCCTCGATTCCCGAGGCCGTGCCCCAGGCGGCGGCGCCCGAGTGGGTGGAGGAGTGGCTGGCCGCCCGGGCCAGGCGGGCGGCCCGGCCGGCCACCGCGGAGCGCAAGCCGGTCGACCCGGAGGCCCGGGCCAAGCGGGTGGCCGGCCGGGTGGCCCGCATCGGCGCCGGGCTGGAGGAGCTCGACCTGTGGCTGGGCGACCTCGTGCGCGCCGGGCTGGCGTCGGCCCAGGGGCGGCCGTTCCGGTACTGGGACGAGGTGGCGGCCCGCATGGTCGACGCCCAGGCGCCCGGGGTGGGCAGCCAGGTCCGGCGCATGGCGGGGATCGTCCGCAGCGGGGAGGGCTGGCCCGGGCGGCTGCTGTTCCATGCCGGGCGGCTCCACCTGCTGGCCAAGGCGTGGGCCCGGTTCGACACCCTCCCGCCCGAGACCCAGGCCGATCTGCGGACGGTGGCCGGCTGGTCCTGGACCAGCGAGGAGGTGCTGGCCGGCCCCTCGGTGCGGGACCGGTGGCAGGTGGTGGCCCGGTCGGTGGTCGAGGAGGAGCGGTTCCGCGTCTCGCGCACGTGGCTGGTCGGGACGTCGACCGGACGCGCCGCCCTGCTTCTCGAGTTCGCGGCCGTCTCCGAGCCGCTCCCCTCCGACCCCGTCGTCGGGACCGAGCTCGACGCCGACCTGGCCTTCTTCCCCGGCAGCTGGCCGCAGCGGGCGCTGGTCGCCGCCCGGCACGGGGACGCCGAGCCGATGGCCGGCTGGCACGGGGCGGCGACCATCGGCGACGCCCTCGGCGAGCACGCCCGGGCTCTGGCCGCCAACCCGTGGATCGACCGCCTCCCCCTGGTGCTGTCCGGCGTCGTTCCGCTGGACCGGGAGGACGGGTGGTGGGTCCGCGACCGGGCGGGCGCCGCCGTCCGCCTGCTGGTCGACGAGCCGGCGTGGTGGACGCTCGCCGCCGTCTCAGGCGGGCGGCCGGTGGGCGTGGCCGGGGAGTGGGAGGGCGGCGCGCTCCGGCCCCTGTCCGCGTGGGCCGAGGGCCGGCTGGCGGCGCTGACCGGATGAGCTGGGATGAGCTGGTCGCCAGCGCCCTGGTCGGCACGGCCCGCCGGCCACCGGCCGTGCCGGCCGGCCCACCAGGGTCGGCGCTCGGCGACGTGCTGGCCGGCATCGAGCGTGACGACCCCGAAGCGGCGGTGCTGGAGGTGGGCGCCGCCCTGGGCCTGTACCGCCAGGCCGGATGGCGGCCGCCCGTCGACACCGGGCCTCCGCTGCCGGCCAGCCCGCCCGAGCACCAGCCCGTCTGCTCGGAGGCCGCAGTCCAGCGGGTGGACGCCATGGTGGACGGCGCCTACCGGCAGGTGCTGGGCGAGTGGCTGGCCCTGGCCGGGGCGGTGGGCCGCCTTGTCCCCCCGGAGCGGCTGCCCGGTCTGCTCGACGTGGCCACCGCCAACCCCGCGCTGCGGGCGTCGACGGTCGACGTGATCGGCGAGCGGGGGAGGTGGCTGGCCGGCCTGAACCCGGCCTGGGCCTGGGCGCTCGGAGGTGGAGCCGACGAGCCGGCGGTCTGGGCCACCGGGTCGGCCGCGGCCCGGCGGCTGTTGCTGGCCCGCACGCGCGCGTCCGACCCGGCGGCGGCGCGGGAGCTGCTGCTGTCGACGTGGGCGTCGGAGACGCCCGAGGACCGGGCGGCGTTCGTCGCCGTCCTCGCCACGAACCTCTCCCTGGACGACGAGCCGTTCCTCGAGGCCGCCCTCGACGACCGGCGCAAGGAGGTCCGCCAGGCGGCGGCCGGCCTGCTGTGGCGGCTGCCAGGCTCCCGGTTGGGCCAACGCATGGCCGAGCGGGCCCGGCCCCTGGTCAGGGTGCGGCGCGGACGGGTCGAGGTCGAACTGCCGGAGGAGGTCGACAGGGCCATGGAGCGCGACGGCGTCGTGGCCCGGCCGCCGGCCGGCACCGGCGAACGGACGTGGTGGCTGCACCAGCTGGTGGCGGCCACCCCGCTGCAGACCTGGCCGGAGGCGCTGGGCCACCGGCCGGCCCGCCTGGTGGCGATGGCCGGCCCGGACCTCCGGCGGGCGTGGGCTGTCGCCGCGGCACGGCAGGGCGACGAGGAGTGGGCGCTCACCCTGCTCGACCACGCGGACGTCCACGAGCCCGCCCTGCTCCAAGCCGTCCCCCGCCATCGGGCGGAGGAGGTGGCGGCCGCCCGGGTCGGCGGCGCCGGCCTCACGCCCGCGGTGTTCGAGCTTCTCGACCACGTGGCCCCGCCCTGGCGGGCGGAGCTCAGCGGGGCCGTCGTCGACCGCCTGGGCCAGGCGGTGCGGGAGCAGGCCCGGCCCGACGCCGCGACCCTCGCCCTGCGCCCGAAGGTGCCCGACCTCGCCCTCCGGCTCGACCCGTCCGTGACCCCGGCGGCCCTCGCCGCCCTGGCCGAGCCCGCCGTTTGGTGGGCGGACGTGGTGGGCTGGTTCCTCGACCTGTTGACGTACCGCGCCGAGATGCGGGAGGAACTTTGGTAGAGCTGCTCCGACCCCACGCCGAGGAGGTCTTCGCGGCCGAGCTGGCCGCCCTGGCCAAGGCCGACGACCATGCCCGCCCGCCGAGCTGGCGGCTGTCGCCGTGGGCGGTGACCACCTACCTCCTGGGCGGCGAGGCCGGCGGCACGGCGATCAGCCCCAAGTACATCGGTCCCCGGCGCCTGATCGAGGTGGCGGTGGCCACGCTGGCGACAGATCGGGCCCTCATGCTCCTCGGCGTCCCGGGCACGGCCAAGACCTGGGTGAGCGAGCATCTGGCCGCGGCCGTCTCGGGGAACTCCACCCTGCTCGTCCAGGGCACGTCGGGCACGGCCGAGGAGGCCATCCGCTACGGCTGGAACTACGCCCGGCTGCTGTCCGAGGGCCCGTCCATGAACGCCCTGGTGCCCAGCCCGGTCATGCGGGCCATGCGGGAGGGCCGGCTGGCCCGGGTCGAGGAGCTGACGCGCATCCCGTCCGACGTGCAGGACGCCCTCATCACCATCCTGTCCGAGAAGACCCTGCCCGTCCCCGAGCTCGACACCGAGGTGCAGGCCACCAAGGGCTTCAACGTCATCGCCACCGCCAACGACCGCGACCGGGGGGTCAACGAGCTGTCCTCGGCCCTCAAACGCCGGTTCAACACCGTCGTGCTCCCTCTTCCCGAGGACGCCGACGATGAGGTGGAGATCGTCCGCCAGCGGGTGGAGGCGCTCGGCCGGGCCCTGGAGATCCCGGCCGAGGTGGCCGCCCTCGACGAGATCCGGCGGGTCGTCACCATCTTCCGGGAGCTGCGCTCAGGGGCGACGGCCGACGGCCGGACCAAGCTGAAGTCCCCGACGTCGACGCTGAGCACGGCCGAGGCCATCTCCGTGGTCACCAGCGGGCTGGCGCTGGCCGCCCACTTCGGCGACGGCCGGATGGGCGCGGCCGACGTGGCCGCCGGACTGGTGGGCGCGGTGGTCAAGGACCCGGTGCAGGACCGGGTGGTGTGGCAGGAGTACCTGGAGACGGTGGTCAAGGAGCGCGAGGGCTGGGGCGACCTCTACCGCTCCTGCCGCGAGCTGAGCTGAGCCTTGGCCGTCCGCTACTTCGGCATCCGCCACCACGGGCCGGGCTCGGCCCGCAGCCTGGACGTCGCCCTCGACGAGTGGCGGCCCGACGCCGTCCTGGTCGAGGGGCCACCCGAGGGCGACGACCTCGTCCCGCTGGCCGCGTCGGACGAGATGCGGCCGCCCGTCGCCCTCCTGGTCCACGTCGTGGACAAGCCCCGCCGGGCCTTCTTCTGGCCGTTCGCCGCCTTCTCCCCCGAGTGGCGGGCCATCCAGCACGGACTGCGCCACGGGGTGGCGGTCCGGTTCATCGACCTGCCTGCCGCCATCTGGCTGGCGCCGGCCCGGCGGTTCGCGACTCCGGCCGAGGAGGACGAGGAGCCCGAGCGCCCCCGCCACCGCGACCCGCTGGCCCAGCTGGCGTCGGCCGCGGGCTATGCCGACGTCGAGCGGTGGTGGGAGGACATGGTCGAGCACCGCCCCACACCCGCGTTCGAGGCCGTGGCCGAGGCCATGACCGCCCTGCGGGAGGACGAGCCCCGGGCGACCGGCCCGGGAGGCCGGTCCAACGAGCATTCAGGGGGCGGAAGCCCCGTGGGGGGCCGGGAGGCGCAACGGGAGGCGGCCATGCGCCAGAACGTGCGGGCCGCGGTGAAGGAGAGGTTCGAGCGGATCGCCGTGGTGTGCGGGGCCTGGCACGTTCCCGCCCTGGCCGCCGACCCGCCCCCGCCCATGTCGGCCGACGCCATCACCCTCAAGGGCCTGCCCAAAGCCAAGGTGTCGGCCACCTGGATCCCGTGGACGTCCGGCCGGCTGGCCCTGGCCAGCGGCTACGGCGCCGGCGTGGCCTCGCCCGGCTGGTACGCCCACCTGTTCAACGCGCCCGACCAGGTGGTGGCCCGCTGGTTCGTGAAGGTGGCCCGCCTGCTGCGCAGCGAGGATCTGCCCGTCTCCTCGGCGGCCCTGATCGACGCCGTCCGCCTGGCCGAGGCTTTGGCCACGCTGCGGGGCCGCCCGCTGGCCGGGCTGGACGAGCTGAACGACGCCACCCGGGCCGCCCTCTCCGGCGGATCCGACGCGCCCCTGGCCCTGGTGGCCGAGCGGCTGATCGTGGGCCGGGA
>JBOGIE010000180.1:0-6291 GCA_050742435.1 Acidimicrobiales bacterium
CGCCCGACTTGGCCGTGGCCAAGCTCATCGCCGGGAGGGAGCAGGATTACACCTTCTGCCGGGCCCTGGTCTCGACCGGCTTGGTAGACGTTGACGTCATCAGCGCCCGCCTGGCCAGCACGCCGGCCGTCGACCGTGCGGTTCGAGCTCGAGTGGCGTTGTGGCTGGAGGCACAAGCAGTCTCGGGCCCGGAGTAGGCGAAGCTTCAGGGCTCCCGGCTCACACCAGCCCGCGCAGGCGGTCCTTCACCCGTCGGGCGACGTGCTCGAGGCTGTAGCGGGTGGCCACCTCGGTCGCCGCCGCTGCTCCCCGGCGCCGTCCCTCCTCCGGATCCTCGGCCAACGAACGCATGAGGACCCGCAGGTGCTCGACGTCGGGCTCGGCCCACTCGAAGCCCTCGTACCACGGGCAGCGGGCGATCGCCGGCACCAGCGACTTCACGGACAGGGGGTAACCGACACCCACGTGCAGGAAGTCAGACAGAGCGCTCCAGCCGGTGGCGATGGCGGGAAGCCCGCACGCCATGGCCTCCAGTACGGGCATGCCCCAACCCTCGCCCCGGCTGGGCAGGACGAAGCAGTCGGCCGACCGGTACAGCGACCCCATCTGGTACGGCGCGAACTCCGGGTTCACCATGACGACCACCGGTGGGCTGGCGCTGGGCAGGAGCTTGGCCACCTCGTGGCGGACGTCGACCGCCCGGTCGCGGTTGTAGACCGAGAGCAGCAGCAGCACGTCCTCGGACGCCTTGAACTCGTCGGCGTAGGCCTGCAGCAGGATCTCGGCACCCTTGCGCTCGCCCCACTCGAAGACCGACAGGAACGTGTAGCGCGACGACGGGCGGAAGCCGGTGATCCGTGGGTTGAAGTAGTCGACGTCGATGCCGAGGGGCATGACATGGACCGGTCGCGTCACCCCGCCGGCGACGAAGGTCTCGCGGTTAAACGACGAGGGGACCCACACCTCGTCCATGGCGTTGCACCCGTCGACCCACTCCTGGGGGAGGCCGTTCACCTCGAGCATCGTCCACCCCGCCCGGGGCGACCCCCGCACCGCCTGAAACACGTCGGCCTGGGCGAACGCCACCTGGGGGACGTCGTCGCGCACCGGGCGGGCGAGGAAGTCGTTGAGGAGGAGGTCGTCGGTGCGCCGGGTCTCGCCCTCGTAGGCGTCGCGGTAGGAGACGCGGACGCCGGCCGCGTCCAGGGCCTTCATCAGGTTGCGGGACTGGAGGGCGTAGCCGGGCGCCCGGTTGAGCACCGAGTGCCAGACGACCTCCTGGTCGTAGCGGCCACGGTCGAGCCACCCCGCCCACGCCTTGCCGAAGACCTTCCGGGAGCGGTTGAACAGAGGCCAGAAGTCGACGTTGTTCTCGCGGGTCGTCACGTTGCCGTGGTGCACCGCCCCCACCTCGCCGGCGTAGAGCACCTTGAGCCCGGCCCGGCGGACCCGCAGGCAGTAGTCGGAGTCCTCGAAGTAGGCGAAGTAAGACTCGTCGAGCACCCCGACCCGGTCGATCGTCTCCCGCCGCACGTACACGAGGGCGAAGACCACGGCTTCCACCTCGCGCGTGCGCGCCGCCTGGCCCACGTCGATCTCCTGGCCGCCCAACTGCTCGCCCCTCAGCGTGACCGGGAGCATGTAGCTGCCCAGGTGGCTGAGCAGGCCGTCGGCCGACGTGAGCCGGGCCCCGACCACGCCGGCTCCGGGGTCACTGTGGGCCACCGCCTGCAGCTTGGCCAGCCACTGGGGGTCGTCGACCACCACGTCGTTGTTGAGAAGGACCACGTCGTCGCCCGGGTCGCAGGCGGCGATGCCGGTGTTGCAGGCCTTGGCGTACCCGAGGTTCTGCGGCTGGGGGAGGGCGGTCAGCCAACTCTGCCGAGCCAGCCAGCCGGCGGTGCCGTCGGTGCTCCCGTTGTCGACGACCACCACCCGCCAGTCCGGGTGGTCGGTGACCTGGCGCAGTGCCTCGAGGCACTCCCGCGTGTAGGTCAGGGCGTTCCAGGTCGGGACGACGATGGTGACCGGCCGGGGGCCGCTACTGGGCGTCGTCACCGGCTTCCAGCTCGGCCAGGCGGGCCCGCAGCTGCTCGTTCTCCAGGCGCAGCTTCTCGATGAGGTCGATGGTGGCGTGGTTGAACCGGGACTGCTGCTCCACGATCGGGGCCAGGTACCAGCGCAGGCCCCGGCGGAGGGTGCGCTTGACGGCCAGCACCGCCGGGCCGATCACCGGGCGGGCCGACCCCGAGTGGGAGTCGAGGGCGATGGTGGCCGAGCGGCGGAGGTACGACAGGTCGGCGTCGTCGCCCTCGGGGCCGACGAAGAACAGCGACGGCGCGCTCTCGCCCTGCCGGCCGGCCCGGGACAGGGCCAGCTGGACCCGGGTCATCATCACCGGCACGTCGGCCTTGCGCAGCATCAGGCGGCCACCGAGGAGGGGTCGACCTTCCAGGTGGACTCGACGTGGATCTGGCCGGCCTCGTGCGGCATGGCCGGGTTGTGGGAGACGAAGAAGCTGTATCGCCGGTCGTGCAGGTCGAGCACCCGCTTCTCCTTCACCGAGTCCAGGGCGACGGTGACCACGTAGGTGCCGGTCAGGAGTGGGAGGCTGGGGAAGCTCAGCTCGATGGTGCCCTCCTCGGCGAGGGTCAGGCGCATGCCGGCCGCCTCCGTCGACTGGCCGAAGAGGTACACGAGGGTGGCGGCGTTGAAGACGGCCACGCCGCAGCTGGCGCCCTCGACGGGCTCCTTGGCCTTGTACCGCAGCCGGATGGTCATGGGGTCGCCGGTGCGGAATGCCGACGACGCCGACTGGCGGCTGTCCAAAAACTCCACCCCGGTGATCTCGACGTCGCCCGAGCCGATCCTCCCGCCCGAGGCCGACGCCGCGGCGGCGTCCGCCTCGGCGCCGGCGTGCACCACGCCGAGGTAGGCGTCGGTCACGTGGTGCGGCTCGCCGAGCTCCCGGATCACCCCGTCGTCGACCCAGGCGGCGGTGGAGCACAGGCTGCGGATGGTCTCCAGGTTGTGGGAGACGATCACCACCGTCCGCCCGCCGGCCCGCAGGTCGGCCATGCGCCGGTGGCAGCGCATCTGGAACTGCTCGTCGCCCACGGCCAGCACCTCGTCGACGATGAGGATGTCGGGGTCGACGCTCACCGCCACCGCGAACGCCAGGCGGGCGTACATGCCGCTCGAGTAGTTCTTGACCGGGATGTCCATGAACGGCTCGATGCCGGCGAAGTCCACGATCCGGTCGTAGAGGCCCTCGACGGCGCGGCGGTTGAGGCCGAGCAGCGACCCACCCAGGAAGACGTTCTCCCGGCCGGTCAGCTCGGGATGGAAGCCGGTGCCCAGCTCGAGCAGGGGCGAGATGGTGCCCTTCACCGTGACCGACCCCCGGTTGGGGCTGAGGATGCCGGCCATGGTCTTGAGCAGGGTCGACTTCCCCGAGCCGTTGGCCCCCAGGATGCCGAGCGTCGCCCCCTCGGGGACGTCGAGGTCGACCCCCTTGAGGGCCCAGAAGTCCTCGTACATGTTGCGCCGGGAGAGGACCTTCTCCTTCAGGGAGTGCGAGCGCTGGTGGTAGATGCGGTAGCTCTTCCAGACCCCCTCGCAGCTGATGGCGCAGGCCGTGGTCACACGACCTCCGAGAACGTCCGCTGGTACCGGCCGAACGCCCAGGCGCCGACCCCCAGCGCCACGAGGGCGAACGCCGCGTCGTAGGCCAGGAGCCGCAGCGGGGGGCCGTGGTCGAGGACCACCACGTTGCGGAACGACACGATCAGGCCGGTGAGGGGGTTGAACTTGAGGGCCCGCACCAGGCCGGGCCGCTCGGCCACGAACTGCAGGGAGTAGATGATCGGTGTGGCCCAGAACCACACCTGCAGGAACACGCCGACGAAGTGGGCCACGTCCCGCAGGAACACGGTGACCGTCGACAGCAGCAGGGCCATCCCGAAGCACAGCACGGCGGTGATGAGCACGATCACGGGGACCCAGAGGATCAGCAGGCTGGGCGGCCCCACCACGAGCAGGGTGGCGGCCAGGAGCACGGCGAACTCGAAGCCGGAGGTGACCATGGCCGACAGCACCGAGCTGAGGGGCAGGATGGCGCGCGGGAAGTAGACCTTGTGGAGCAGGTACCCGGAGCCGATGATGCTCGACGTCGAGTTGGCCACCGACGTGGAGAACAGGTTCCAGAGCGTGAGGCCGGCGAAGAAGTACACCGCGAACGGGACGTCGTTCCCGTCCGGGCGGGCCACGTCGTCGGCGGGCGACGCACGGAACACCAGCTTGAACACGAAGTAGTAGAGGGCGACGATCAGCAGCGGCGTGGCGAGGGACCACAGCATTCCGAGGAAGGTGCCGCGGTGGCGGACCTTGAGGTCGCGCCGCACCAGGTTGGCGGTGAGCTCGCGGGCGTCGACCAGCTCCTTCACCGCGCCGGCCGCCCCTCGGGCCCGGGTACCGGCGGCCGGGGCCCGCGCCGGGCGCGCGTCCGGCATCTTCACGGCCACGGGTTCCGACGCTACTACCGGCCCGCGGGCCGCGCCCCTTTCGGTCAACCGCCGGCGGCGGCGTCGCCGTCCCGGACGCCGGCCACCGCGGCCCACAGGTCGGTGGCCGAGGGGGGCCCGGTGAACGACGTGCGGACCACCCCTTCCCGGTCGGCCACGACGACGATCGGCACCGCGTCGATGTGGTAGCGCCGGTGGATGTCGGGCCGGGCCTTGACCTCGACCTCGTCGACGGCCACCTCGGCGCTCTCCAGCACCTTGGCCCGGTCCACGGCCTTGGCGCACGAGTCGCACGTCGCCGAGGTGAAGACCGCCACCAGCCACGGCGCGTCGGGGCGGGCGAAGTCGGCGCGGTCGAGCTGAGCCGGCACCGCCCAGTTCCCCTGGGTGGGCGCCTCGGGCCGGCGGCGCTCAATGATGACCGCGATCACCACGGCGACGGCGACCACGACGGCGGCGAGCAGGAACCGTTCCACGGCGTCCAGTATCGCCGCCCGGGAGTAAATGCCCATTTCACCTATTGATCGGGCCCCGGAATCTTGCGACGATGCTCGCTGTCCCGGGCGGCGGCTACGGAGGGGGGCCGGCAGGCGAGCCGGCTCCGCTCCCGCGGGATCCCGGCTCGGAACCGAGCGGGTCAGCGCAGGGGGATGGCCTGGGACATGCCGAGTCCCGGGGCACGCATGCGGTAGAGGTCGCGCTCGACCACGACCGGCTCGGTGGCGGTGAGGAGCAGGGGCGTGGTGGCCCGTCTGAGGGAGCTGTTGACGTTCAGGGCCCGGCGCTCTCCGGCCGGCACCTCGACCCGGGTGAAGTTGCCGACCGGCACGGTGCTGCCCTCGCTCAGGAGGTTGAGGGTGACGTAGGACGACCGGTCACCCGGGTTCTGCACGACGACCCACTGGTCGGTGGTGTCGTCGGCGGCGCCGGCCGCGGTCGCCCAGCGGGTGGCGGGCAGGCGGGCCCCCAGGGTGATGGACACCCCGGTACGGGCGCTGGGGGCCGAGCCGTCGATCGTCCGCTCGACCACCACGTCGGGGCCCTCGACGGTCCGTACCGTGACCGCGTGGGGCACGCCCTTGGGGATGCGGCTCTCGTCGGCGGCGACGACGGTCAGCCGGGACTCCCGGGGGACGGTGAGCCGCAGCGGCTCGGCCTCCCCGGTGTCGAGGGCCAGGGACAGCTCGACCTGGGCTTCGGTGCGGGCCGGGTTGTAGATCTGGAACCGCTCCCGCTGGCCGTCGGCGACCAGTCCCTCGGGGAAGTACCAGACCGGGCCCAGGGCGGCGGCGCCCAGCCCGGTCGAGATGCCGCGTGGCCCGGTGGTGCCGTCGAAGGTCTGGACCCGGCCCACGACCAGCCGGCCGGTGCGGGCGGTGACCGTGGCCGAGACCGACTCCCGGCGCTGGACGAAGTCGCCCACGCTGATGGACGTCAGCGCCTGCCCCCTCACCAGCAGGCCGGTGAGGGCCTGGGGGGTCACGATGCCCTCCTCGGTGCTGAAGACCACGTCGACCACCGCGTCGTCCGGGAAAGGATTGAGGGCCAGCAGGGTCATGGTGGCGTCGCGGGTGGTCACCCCCTCGGCGAAGTACCACGTGGACGAGGCCGACGACGCGCAGGGCGACACCGTCTCGCCCAGGGTGCCGTTGGCGACCACCTCGGCCACCGCCTCGCCCCCGTCCAGCTCGACCAGCGCCGACGCGAAGGGCGAGGTGGCCAGGTCGGCCAGGCGGACGCTGGCCCGGCCCTGGGGGCCGACCGAGAT
>JBOGIE010000181.1:0-6275 GCA_050742435.1 Acidimicrobiales bacterium
CGGGTCCTGGCCAACCAGCGCCGGGGCAACCGGCGGCGCGACGACCTGTCGGGCCGCCTGCGGGGCCAGCACGCGCCCACGCTGGAGATCGAGAGCACGGTGCTGGCGTCGGAGGAGCGCCGGATCGTCCTCGCCGCGCTGTCCCGCCTCCGCCCGCCCGACCAGGAGATCCTCCGGCTGGCCGTCTGGGAGGAGATGCCGCACCGGGACATCGCCGCGATCGTCGGGTGCTCCGAGTCCTCGGTGGCCGTACGCCTCCACCGGGCCCGCACCCGGCTGGGTCGGGAAATAGGGAAAGAAGAGCGCCGGGCCGGACACGGACGAGAGCAAGGCCCCCCGGCGGCGAGCGGAAGGTCAACACCTTGATGCAGAGGAGCGACCCGCTCGAGCGACTGCGTGGCGCCAATCCGGTACCCCTGCCGTCCGCACTCCCTGGGCCCGACCGCGTCCTGTTCCACCGGATCGTCTCGGGCCAGACCGTCACGGGGCCGGAACCCGGGCCGCCGCGGGAGCGGCGCCGGGCCCGCCGGCTGGCGCCGGTGCTGATGGTCGTGGCCAGCCTGGTAGGCGCAACGGTGGCGTACGCCCTGCTCCGGGGCGACGTCACCAAGCCCCAGGCGGTGGCCTGCTACGCCAGCGCCGATCCCCAGGCCGACACCGCGGTGGTCGGTGTCGGCGGGTCGGGGCCGGTCGAAGCTTGCGCCGACCTGTGGCGGCGGGGCGTCCTGGGTGGGGGAGGGGCGGTGCCGGCCCTGCACCTGTGCGTGCTGGCGTCGGGGGTGGCCGCCGTTGCCCCGGCCACGCCCGGGGTGGACACCTGTGCCGCCCTCAACGGCGCCCCGGTGGCGACGACCGTCCCCTCGACGACGGTCCTGCCGCCACGGGGGGAGCCACCGGTCGACGTCAGCGCACGTGTGCTGGCCCTGCGCGACGCCCTGCTCCCGCAGTTCCTCGAGCCGCCATGCGTGGACCCGCAGGTCGGGGCGGCCATCGTGCGGAGAGAGCTGGACCGGGCCGGCCTGGCCGACTGGACGGTCCGGGGCGGCGAGGGCGCGGCCGGGGACGGCTTCTCGCCCGACCGTCCCTGCGCCACGCTCTCGTTCCGCCCGGAGCTCCGGGAGGTCGTCCTGGTGCCGGCGCCGCCCCGGCGGTAGGCCACCGATCCGCTGGGTATGCCATGCGGATGACCGCATCCCGCCCTGCCGTCCTGTTCGACATCGACGGCACCCTTCTCGACACCAACTACTTCCACGCCATCGCCTGGTGGCGGGCTCTCCGGGACGCCGGCGAGGACATCGCCATGGCCCGGATCCACCCGCTCATCGGCATGGGCTCCGACCAGCTCCTCGAGGATCTGCTGGGTGAGGAGCGCGAGGGCCTGAGCGACGTCCACGCCAGGTACTACAAGCCCTATAAGGAGGAGCTCCTCCACGCCTTCCCCGCCGCCGCCGACCTGCTGGGCGCGGTGGCCGAGCGCGGGGCCCAGGTGGTGCTGGCCACGTCGTCGAAGGAGGAGGACCTCGACAAGCTGCTGGAGGCGCTGGGCGCGGAGGAGGGGGTGATCAGCGAGATCGTCCACGGCGACATGGTCGGCTCCAGCAAGCCGGCGCCCGACATCTTCGCCGTGGCCCTGGACCACCTCGACCTCGACCCCGAGCAGACCATGGTGGTGGGCGACACCCGCTGGGACATCGAAGCCGCAGCCAAGCTCAGCATCGACGTGGTCTGCGTCCTCACCGGTGGCTCCACCCGCCAGGACCTGCTCGACGCCGGGGCGGTGGCCGTCTACGAGGACCCCGCCGACCTTCTCGAGCACCTCGACGACAGTCCCCTGTCCAGGCTCTGGAAATGACAGCGGCGGCGGCCGGAGCCGCCGCCGCTGTGGCGAGCCGAGGAGCGTGTGGCGGCTCAGACGCCGGCGGACTCCATCTCCCGGTCGTAGGAGCCCTGGGCGGCCAGGCTGGTGAGCTTGGCCCGCAGGGATGCGACCTTCTGCGCCTCGCCCACGTTGTCGGACGCGCCCTTCCAGGTGCGCAGGGCGTCGTCCTGCAGGGCCCGGCCGTAGGAGAACGTGAGCTGCCAGGGGTGGGGGCCCTTCTTGTTCATGAGGTCGAGGTGCTCGGTGGCCACCTGGGCCGACTGGCCCCCCGAGAGGAAGGCGATGCCCGGGACGGCGGCGGGCACTGTGCGGTAGAGCAGGTCGATGGTCTTCTCGGCGACCTCCTCGGGGGTGGCTTGGGTGGAGCACTTCTTGCCCGAGATGACCATGTTGGGCTTGAGGACCATGCCCCGGTAGTCGACCTGCTGGGCGGCCAGCTCCCGGAAGACCCGCTGCTGGGTACGGAAGGTGGCCTGGTAGCAGGTGTCGATGTCGTTCTCGCCGTCCATGAGGACCTCGGGCTCGACGATGGGCACCAGCCCGCCTTCCTGGCACAGGGCGGCGTAGCGGGCCAGGGCGTGGGCGTTGCAGCGGATGGCGTAGTCCGACGGGAAGCCCCTGGCCTCGTCGATCACGATCACCGCCCGCCACTTGGCGAACTTGGCGCCCAGCTCGACGTACTCGGCGATGCGGTCCCGCAAGCCGTCGAGGCCCTCGGTGACCTGCTCGTCGTTGTCGAGGGCGAGGGGCTTGGAGCCGGTGTCGACCTTGATGCCGGGCAGGATTCCCTTGGCCTCGATCATCTTCGGGAAGGGCGTACCGTCGTCGGCCTTCTGGCGGATCGTCTCGTCGTAGAGGATGACGCCGCTGATGTACTCCTCGATGCCGGGCGTGGAGAGGAGGGTGTTCCGGTAGGAGCGCCGGTTCTCCTCGGTGGACTCGATGTCGAGGGCGGCGAAACGCTTCGTGATCGTGGCGTTGCTCTCGTCCGCCGCCAGGACTCCCCGGCCCGGAGCGACCATCGCCTGGGCGACGGACGCAAGATCAGATGCGCTCATACGTGGAAACCCTCCTGGGTAATAGCTCTTTGTGCTCGGTCCGACGTTAGCCCGGCGTGGCCTCCCGGACCAGGGTGAACCCGTCGGCCCCGGCCCCGACGAGATGGGTGAGGAACAGTCCGGCGGTGGCCGGTAGGTGCTCGTGGGCCCGGGCGACGACGTGCCAAGCGCGGTGCCGTGGAAGGTCGGCGCACCGCCACTCCTCCAGCGCACCCTCGTCCAGCTCCCGTGCCACCGCGTCGCGGGAGATGAGGGTGATGCCCAAGCCGACCTGGACCGACTCCCGGATGGCGCCGTTCGAGCCCAGGGTGAGGGTGCGGGGGTCCACGCCGAGCTCGTCGAGCAGCTCCTCGGCCGTCCCCCGCGTGCCGGAGCCCTCCTCCCGCACCAGCACGACCGAGCGGGCCAGGGTCTCCACGTCGACGTCACGCACCGAGGGTTTCCCGTTGCCGGCGGCTACCAGCACGAGGACGTTGGGGCGGGTGGCCAGGGTGACGAACCGGCCCCCGCCCGGTGGCCGGCCGCCCACTGCCAGGTCGGCCTCGTGGTTCTCGAGGGCGTCCCAGACCCGCGCCCGGTTCCCCACCTCGAGGGTGATGCCGGCCTCGGGGTGGCGGTCCCGGAAGGAAGCCAGGAAGCGGGGGACGACGTGCTCGCCGGCGGTGGTGACCGCGGCCAGGCGCAACTGGCCCCGCTCGGGGTCGAGGGCCTCGGCGGTGGCCGCCTTGCCGGTCTCCAGGAGAGCCAGCACCTGGCGGGCGTACCGGGCGAAGACCGCTCCCGCCGGGGTGATCACCAGGCCCCGCCCCGCCCGTTCGACCAGCTGCACGCCGAGCTCCTTCTCTATCGACCCCACCGCGGCCGACACGGCCGGAGGGCTCACGAGCAGGTTCCGGGCGGCATCGATGACTGAGCCGGAGGTGGCGACTTCGACGAAGGTGCGGAGCTGGTTGAACGTCATGGCGGAAGTGAAGCATACGTTGAACGATTGTGGGTAGGAGGCGGGAAATACGTCATAGACAATCTAACTACCGTTTGTCAGAATCGGACCCAGAGAAAGCAAGGAGGTTGCATGGCAGGCAATGGCCAGAAGACAGCAGGACCTGCGGGGCAGTCCGACTTCACCCGCCAGGCCCTGAAGGGTGAGAAGCGCTGGGGCGCCGGAGTCATCCCCTACGCCAAGATGGGTTACTGGGAGCCGGACTACCAGCCCAAGGACACCGACATCCTCAGCGTGCACCGGATCACGCCCCAGAAGGGCGTCGATCCCGAGGAGGCCGGCGCCGCCGTCGCCGGTGAGTCCTCCACGGCGACCTGGACCGTGGTGTGGACCGACCGGCTCACGGCCTACGAGACCTACCAGGCCAAGTGCTACAAGGTCGAGCAGGTCCCGGGCCAGGAGAACCAGTACTTCGCCTACATCGCCCACGACATGGACCTCTTCGAGGAGGGGTCGATCGCCAACCTCACGTCGTCGATCATCGGCAACGTCTTCGGGTTCAAGGCCCTCAAGGCCCTGCGCCTCGAGGACATGCGCATCCCGCCGCACTACCTCAAGACCTTCCACGGCCCGCCGCACGGCATCGTCATGGAGCGGGAGTACCTCAACAAGTACGGCCGCCCGCTGCTGGGGGCCACGGTCAAGCCCAAGCTCGGCCTGTCGGCCCGGAACTACGGGCGGGTGGTCTACGAGGCCCTCAAGGGGGGCCTGGACTTCACCAAGGACGACGAGAACATCAACAGCCAGCCCTTCGGCCGTTGGCGTGACCGCTACCTCCACTGCATCGAGGCGGTGCACCGGGCCATGGAGCGCACCGGCGAGGTCAAGGGTCACTACATGAACGTGACCGCCCCCACCATGGAAGACATGTACGAGCGGGCCGAGTTCGCCAAGGAGATCGGCTCGATCATCATCATGATCGACCTCACCATCGGCTACACGGCCACCCAGTCCATGTCCAAGTGGGCCCGGAAGAACGGCATGATCCTCCACATGCACCGGGCGGGCCACGGCACCTACACCCGCCAGAAGAACCACGGCGTGAGCTTCCGGGTCATCGCCAAGTGGATGCGTATGGCAGGTGTGGACCACATCCACGCCGGCACCGTGGTGGGCAAGCTCGAAGGCGACCCCAACATGATCAAGGGCTACTACGACACCCTCTGCGACGACTTCATCCCCGAGAACCGTGAGAACGGCATCTTCTTCGACCAGTGGTGGGCGTCCATGCCGGGCACCATGCCGGTGGCGTCGGGCGGTATCCACGCCGGCCAGATGCACCAGCTCCTCCACTACCTGGGCGAGGACGTCGTCCTCCAGTTCGGTGGTGGCTCCATCGGTCACCCCATGGGCATCGAGGCCGGCGCCGAGTGCAACCGCGTCGCCGTCGAGGCCATGATCAAGGCCCGCAACGAGGGCCGCGATTACATGAAGGAAGGCGAGGACATCCTCAAGGCCGCGGCCAAGAAGTACCCGTCGCTGCAGTCCGCCCTCGACACCTGGGGCGAGATCAGCTTCAACTACGAGTCCACCGACACCCCCGACACCACTCCCACGCCGACGAGCTGAGGAAGGAGACAAGATGCGTATCAAGCAAGGGACGTTCTCGACCCTTCCCGACCTCACCGACGACGAGATCAAGGCGCAGATCCAGTACGCCCTCGACAACGAGTGGTCGGTGTCGGTCGAGTTCACCGACGACCCCCACCCCCGCAACATCTACTGGGAGATGTGGGGCATGCCGATGTTCGACACCAAGGACGCCTCGGCATGCTTCACCGAGGTCGAGGCCTGCCGCGAGGCGTACCCGAACCATTACATCAAGGTCAACGCTTACAACGCCCGCTACACCAAGCAGACCCTCGGACTGTCGTTCATTGTCAACCGGCCCAAGACGGAGCCCGGCTTCCGCCTCGACCGGACCGAGACGAACGATCGCCACATCCACTACACGCTGCACTCCTACGCCGCGGACGAGGCCCACGGCACCCGTTACCAGAGCAACGGATCGGGCCCCGAGCCCGACTGATCACCGACTGCGCACGCCGCCGGGGCCACTAGACTGGCCTCCGGCGGCGGCGTGGCCGAGTGGTTTAGGCAAGGGCCTGCAAAGCCCTGTACAGGGGTTCGATTCCCCTCGCCGCCTCAAGCACCCCTGACCTGTATAGTCGCAGGTCAGGGGCACTTTTCGTTGTGACCGCGAGGCACCGCCGCCACCCGCCAGTGACCCCCAGAAACCCCTGGTTCTGCTCCCCAGCGCTCCCAAGGCGCTCCCACAGGAGGTTCCAGATGGGGTTCATCGAGAAGCGCAGCGGCGGCTACCGGGCCCGGTACCGGG
>JBOGIE010000182.1:0-1769 GCA_050742435.1 Acidimicrobiales bacterium
CTTGGGAGCCATCTCACACTCCTAAGTGGGTACGGGGGGACTCGGTGGACGCCGAGGCCAGGGCCTCGATGGCCTCGCGCTGGGCGGGCGACAGCTTGGTGGGCACGGCGACCTCGACGGTGACCAGCAGGTCGCCCGCCCCCTTCTCGTCGGCCACGCCCCGGCCCTTGACCCGGAACGTGCGCCCCGAGCGGGTGCCCGGGGGCACGCGCAGCACCACGGTGCCGTCGAGGGTCGGCACGGTGATCTGGGCGCCGAGGGCGGCCTCGGCGAAGGTGATGGGCACGGTGAGGGTCAGGTTGCGCCCCTTGCGCCCGAACATCTCGTGGGCCGCCACCCGGACGGTGACCCACAGGTCCCCGGCCGGCCCGCCGCCCCGGCCCGGGCCGCCGCGGCCCTTCACCCGGATGCGCTGGCCGTCGTCCACCCCCGCCGGGATGCGGACCTTGACCTGCCGGGGCCGGACCTCGACCCCGCTGCCCCGGCAGGTCGGGCACGGAGTCTCCACGACCATGCCCCGCCCGGCGCACTGGGGGCAGGCCCGGCTGAAGGAGAACAGGCCCTGGTTCTCCGAGACCACGCCGCGGCCGCCGCAGCGCGAGCACACGACGGGCGCCGTGCCCGGCGCCGCCCCGCTGCCGTGGCAGGTGCTGCACGGCGCCTCGCTGGTGACGTTGACCGTGGTCGTGACCCCGTTGAGGGCGTCGACGAACGACAGGTGGAGCTCGGCCTCGAGGTCCTCGCCCCGCTGGCCCACGGTGGTGGTGCGTCCCCGGGCCCCTGGCGCTCCCGCCCCGCCGCCGAAGCGGCCCAGCAGGTCGCCGAACAGGTCACCGATGTTCTCGGTGCGGAAGTTGAACGGGGCGCCACCCGGCCCGCCCGGACCACCGGCCCCCGCCCCGCCCGGGAAGCCGGCGCCCGCCATGGGGCCGAGCCGGCGGATCTCGTCGTACTCCTTGCGCTTGTTGGGGTCGGAGAGGACGTCGTAGGCGGCGGAGATCTCCTTGAAGCGCTCCTCCTTGCCCGGGTTGGCGTCGGGGTGGTTCTGCTTGGCCAGCTTCCGGTAGGCGCGGCGGATCTCGTTCTCGGTCGCCGACTGCGGCACCCCGAGCACCTTGTAGTAGTCCTTGTCGAACCACTCCCGCTGCGGGGCCATTGGTTCGGCCCTACCCCTTCACCTTCACCATGGCGGGCCGGAGGACCCGCCCCTTCCAGCGGTAGCCCGGGCGCAGGACCTCGGCCACGACCGGCCCCCCGTCGCCGTCCTCGTGGGCCACGGCGTCGGCCTCGTTGGGGTCGAACTCCTCCCCCACGGGGTCGATGCGCTCGAGGCCCTCCTTGGCGAGGACGTTGACGAGCACGTCGCGGCCCTGCTCGTACCCCTGGCCGTGAGCGGTGGCCAGGTCGAAGGTGTCGAGGACGTCGAGCAGCTTCTCCACCAACGTCTCGGCCGCCCGCTCCTGGACCTCGGCCTGCTGCTTGAGGACCCGCTTGCGGTAGTTGTCGAAGTCGGCGCGCGTCCGCAGGAGCTGGTCGAGGTAG
The DNA here is from genome assembly GCA_050742435.1 of Acidimicrobiales bacterium. Lineage (GTDB taxonomy): Bacteria > Actinomycetota > Acidimicrobiia > Acidimicrobiales > AC-14 > CADCTB01. Next base: position 1,543 of record JBOGIE010000182.1, read on the forward strand.
TCGTTGCGCTCGCTCTGGAGCCGGTCCATGTCGTCGAGCAGGCGGGCCTCCATCTCGGAGAGCTCCAGGTCCTCCTGCTCCAGCTGCTCCTCGTCCTCCTCCACCCGCTCCTCGGCCTGAGCATCCGCCACGGCCACTTCGTCCTCGTCGGACGCTGGCGCATCCGACGAGGCCTCCGGGTGGGCCGTAGGGGAGGGGCCCGCCGGCGCTTCCGCGCCGGTGGAAGG
>JBOGIE010000182.1:1779-6249 GCA_050742435.1 Acidimicrobiales bacterium
CCGGTGGGAGGGGCCCCCTGAGGGTCAGGACCCGGAGGCCGGGCCGCCGCCTCGCCCGTGGACTCCAGGTCCTGCTCCGAAGTGGGTGTGTCGGACATCGGGCCCTACCGCCCCTCTTCGTCGACGATCTCGGCGTCGACCACCTCGTCGTCGTCGGCTCCGTAGTCGGCGCCCCCGCCCGACCCACCGTCGGCCGCGGCCTCGGAGTACAGGCGGGTGGTGATGCCCTGGTTGACGGTCATCAGGGCCTCGGTGTCGGCCCGGATGGCGCCCAGGTCGTTGCCCTTGAGCGAGCCCTTGAGGTTCTTGACCGCGGCCTGGAGCTTGTCCTTCTCGTCCTCGGACATGCGCTCGCCGTGCTCGCGGATCATCCGCTCGGTCTGGTAGACGAGGGTGTCGCCCTGGTTGCGGGTCTCGGCCTCCTCGCGCCGCTCCCGGTCCTCCTCGGCGTGGGCCTCGGCGTCGCGGATCATGCGGTTGATCTCGTCCTTGTTGAGCGCCGACTGACCGGTGATGGTCATCGACTGCTCCTTGTTGGTGGCCCGGTCCTTGGCGGAGACGTGGACGATGCCGTTGGCGTCGATGTCGAAGGTGACCTCGATCTGGGGGATGCCCCGCGGGGCGGGGGGCAGGCCGACCAGCTGGAACTTGCCCAGGGTCTTGTTGAACGAGGCCATCTCCCGCTCGCCCTGGAGGACGTGGATCTCGACGGACGGCTGCATGTCCTCGGCGGTGGTGAACACCTCGGTGCGGCGGGTCGGGATGGTGGTGTTGCGCTCGATGAGCTTGGTCATGATGCCGCCCCGGGTCTCGATGCCCAGCGACAGCGGGGTGACGTCGAGGAGCAGGACGTCCTTGACGTCGCCCTTGAGCACGCCGGCCTGGATGGCGGCGCCCACGGCCACCACCTCGTCGGGGTTGACGCCCTTGTGGGGCTCCTTGCCGGTCATGGACTTGACCAGGTCCTGGATGGCGGGCATGCGGCTGGACCCGCCGACGAGGATGACGTGCTGGATGTCGGCCCCGGTGAACCCGGCGTCCTTCATGGCCTGCTCGAACGGGCCCCGGCAGGCCTCGACCAGGTCGGCGGTGAGGTCCTGGAAGGTGGCCCGGGTGAGCCGGTAGTCCAGGTGGAGAGGGCCGGCGTCGGACGCGGTGACGAACGGCAGGTTGATCTGCGTCTCCTGCGTCGTCGACAGCTCGATCTTGGCCTTCTCGGCCGCCTCCTTGAGCCGCTGGAGGGCCATCTTGTCCTTGCCCAGGTCGACGCCGTGGTCGCCCTTGAACTGCTCGACCAGCCAGTCGATGACCTTCTGGTCCCAGTCGTCGCCGCCCAGGTGGGTGTTGCCGCTGGTGGCCTTGACCTCGAACACGCCCTCGCCGATCTCGAGGATCGACACGTCGAACGTGCCGCCCCCGAGGTCGAAGACGACGATGGTCTGCTCGGCACCCTCCTTGTCGAGCCCGTATGCCAGGGCGGCCGCGGTCGGCTCGTTGATGATGCGCATGACGTCGAGCCCGGCGATGGCGCCCGCCTCCTTGGTGGCCTGGCGCTGGGCGTCGTCGAAGTAGGCCGGCACGGTGATGACCGCCTCGGTGACGGTGTCGCCCAGGTAGGCCTCGGCGTCGCGCTTGAGCTTCTGGAGGATGCGGGCGGAGATCTCCTGCGCCTTGTACTTCTTCTTGTCGATGGTGACCGACCAGCTCGTCCCCATGTGGCGCTTGACCGACCGGATGGTGCGGTCGGGGTTGGTGATGGCCTGGCGCTTGGCCACCTCTCCCACCAGCACCTCGCCGGTCTTGGAGAAGCCGACGACCGAGGGGGTGGTGCGCCCTCCTTCGGCGTTGGGGATGACGGTGGGCTCACCCGCCTCCAGCACGGAGACGACCGAGTTGGTGGTACCGAGGTCGATACCTACGGCCTTGGGCATGGGATCTTCCTCCCGGGAACGAGTGTGGACAGTTGCTGCTCCGTGCCAGGTAAGCACGGATCGCGGCGAAGGGGGAAATGCTAGGTGATGTCAGGTTAGCAAAGTTGAGTCACTAACCATCAAGTCCTGAGGGGTCGGAGATATTCCTCCTGACGGCGCTGGACGGCGGCCAGGTTGAGGGTAAGGCTTGGTCTCCGTGACGAACCTCCGGGTCAAGCTCACCTTCCCCGAGCAGCTCATCAAGCAGCCGCTCATGGGCCGGCTCGTGCGCGAGTTCGACGTGCTGCCCAACATCCGGCGGGCCAACATCGAGGACGATGTCGGCTGGATCGTCTGCGAGCTGGCCGGTGACCAGGCCGCGGTCGAGAAGGCCTTGGCCTGGCTGGCCGACGCCGGGGTGCAGGTCGACCGCCTGGGAGACGTCGTTGAGAGCTGACGCCGCCTCCGGGCGCTAGGGGCCCGACCTGCGCAAGCTGCTCCTGCTGGCCGTCATCGCCGGCCTCCTGGTCATGGCCGACGTGGGCGTGCGCTCGGTCGCCGAGTCGCAGCTGCGCGACCGGGTGGCCGCCGCCGTCTCACCCGCGGGCGACACCAGCGCCCGCATCTCCTCCTTCCCGTTCATCGCCCGGCTCCTGCTCTCGGGCGACGTGTCCCGCATCACCGTGGCCGCCGCCGACGTGACCGTCGAGGATCTGACCCTCGCCCGGGTGGCCCTCGACCTGCGCGACGTCACCCTCGACCGCGACCGGCTCGTCTCCGACCAGACGGTCGTCCTCGAGGACCTGGGCCGGGGGACGGCCGAGGCGGTCGTCACCCAGGAGCAGCTGTCCGACCGGCTGGAGGTGGCGGTGACCCTCGACGACGGCCAGGCCCGGGTGCGGGTGGCCGGCCAGACGCTCTCGGCGCAGGCCTGGGTGTCCGAGAACACCCTGCGGGTGGAGGTGGCCGGGTACGACCTGCCGCCGTTGCCCATCCCCCGCCTGTCGCTGCTCCCGTGCGTGGCCGACGCCGAGATCCTCCCCGGCCGCATCCGGCTCACCTGCACGGTCGACCAGATCCCGCCCGAGCTGGTCGGCCGTCCACTCGACCAGCTCGGGCGCTAGTCGCCCCTACCAGGCGCCGAAGACCTGGGCGACGTAGACGTTGCCGTCGCTGCCATAGGCCACGCCCACGCCCACGTAGTTGTACGAGGGGTCGAGGATGTTGCCCGAGTGGCTCCAGCTGTGCATGAAGGCGTTGTGCAGCCAGTACACCGACGGCCCGTAGCCCACGTTCTCCGCCCACGCCCACCAGCCCCAGCTCAGCCGGCCGCCGAGGTTCGACGTATGGAAGGCGTAGCCGTTCTCGGCCATGGCGTTGGCCTGACGGTTGGCGATGACCTGCAGCTCGTGGTCGGGCCACAGGCGGCCCAACCCGTGGGCGGCGCGGGTCTCGTTGAGCAGATCGACCGAGACGCCCGCGTCCCAGGCCGGGTCGGCGTGCGCCGGTTGTGGGGCGCCCAGGAGGGCGACGGTCAGGATGGCGGCGACCGCCATCAAACGGACGAGACGGGTCTGCCGCGCGGGACTCCGGGCGATGACCTGCATACCTTGGCAACCTCCTCAGCCAGTGGTCGCGCCGCCCAGCTGGCAGTCCGGCGCGCCCAACTCCGTGGGGGATGTCTCGGTCAGATCGGCTGCAACCTTGAGCGCCCCCGCCGGCCCTCACCCCACGCTCGCCGCCTCTGCGGCCCTTCGCACCGCCCGGGACGCTAGTGCCGGCGCGGCCGCGGGTTCCAGGACCGTCGGGAAGGCGCCCGCCCTACCAGCCGGCGCTGCCCGGTTCGCCCTTGAACGGGCCGGTCACGTTGGAGGTGATCCACCCGCCGTAGAAGCCCCCCGGCTGGGGCAGGACCAGCTCGGTGTCCACCAGGCAGGCCTCCATGAGCGCCGGGTAGAAGGCCACGTACCCGGCCAGGGCCTCGTAGCCGGGCCGGGGCTCCAGGTAGGTCCAGGCGGCGTCGGCCACCGCCTTCCCCCGGTGGACGACCGAGTAGTACCGAGCCTCGCCCTTCCACTCGCACCAGCTGGTCTTGAGCGACGCCCGCAGGCAGCCCGGGACGACGCTGTCGGGCGGGAAGTAGTAGTTGGGCGGGTGGCTCGTCTCCAGGACCCGCAGCGACGCCAGGGTGACGGCGATGGTGACCCCCGCGAAGATCACCTCCACCTGGCTCCGGCACGGCTCGACCCTCGGGGGGCGGGGGTAGTCCCACACCGACTCCTGGTCCGGGCCGGTCGGGTCGGGCTGGGGGCGGGACGTCATGCCGTGAGGCCCTCCGTACGATGGGCGGGTGGAGCCGCATGCTACGGCCCTGGCCGACGCCATCGCCGCCGCCCTGCCCGGCTGGGTGGAGCGCTCGGTGGCCCGGTACGCCGACGTCGCCGACCCCGCGGTGGCCGGCGCCACCCGGGAGGCCGGCCGGCGGGCGGCCGAGGAGGTGGGCGGCCAGGTGAGGGTTCTGCTGGCGGCCGACATCGACGAGCAGCGGACCACCCCGCTG
>JBOGIE010000183.1:0-6241 GCA_050742435.1 Acidimicrobiales bacterium
TCGCCGGCCCGGCGCAGTACGACCGCAGCGGCGGCGGACGACTCGGCGGCATGCAGCCAGGCGTCCAGCTCCTCGAAGGCGGCCGACACCCGGAGCAGCGCGGCGGCGTCGGCGCCCACGAGGGCGGCGGCGTGGTCGGCCCGGACCGGTGCCAGGTCGCCCTCGACCAGGCTGGCCAACTCCCGCAGGCGGGCCGCGACCTCGGTGCCCCAGCCCAGCCGGGCCAGGTCGTGGCGCGCCTCGGACTCCCACACCAGGTCGCCTCGCCGTCTGGCCAGGTCGGCCGCCTCCCGGAGGTGGTCGTGGGCGGCGGAGAGGCTGCCCCCGGCCGCCGCCGTCCAGGCCCGGGCCCGCCCCAGCTCGACGGCGTTGAGGTCGTCGACCGGAAGCTGGAGGGCGTGAATCTCGGCCAGGAAGGCGCGGGCCTGGTCGGCCGAACCGCCCAGGGCGTGGGCCATGGCCAGCTGGGTCAGCGCGGCCCGTGACATGTTGCGCCACTGCTTCTCCCGGAAGATGTTGCGGGCCTCCATGGCATGGCGGGCGGCCGCCGCCACCTTGCCCATGGTCACCTGGGCCCTCGCCAGGTGCAGGGCGAACACGCCTTGGACCGTGCGCGACCCCCCGGAAACCCCTGCCGCGTACTCGCCGGCGGCCAGCTCCTCGGCTTCCCGCAGCCGCCCCGTACCGGTGAAGACGATGCAGCGCACCACGGCGTCCAGCGACGTGCGGAACGAGGGCCGCGCCCCCGTCTCGGGTCGGTCCGGCTCGTGGGCCAGGGCGCACTTCCCGCTCATCACGAGGGCCTCGGCGAACCGGCCGGTCCGGGCCAGGCAGGCGGCGCCGGTGTACCACGCGAAGGCGAAGGACGGACCCCCGGCGCGGGCCAGCACCGGTTCGAGGACCTCGATCGCCTCGTGCAGCCGCCCGCCCATGTGCAGGGCGAAGGCCCGTTTGGCCAACAGCTGGTCGAGGGCGGCCGGGTCCGACAGCAGGCCCTCGGCCTCCTCGGTGACCCGCAGCGCCTCGCCGGTACGGCCCAGCCGGCTGATCAGGTTGTCGACCCGGGCGCTGACCACCCGCACCCGCTCGCCGTCGTCGGTGGCCTGGGGCAGGAGCACGGCGAGCTGCTCCTCGGCCTCCTGACCTCCCCCCTGGAGGACGGCGACCTCGGCCCGCAGCAGCGCGGCCTCGAACCCGCCCCCCGCCCGCACCGCGGCGTCGGCCAGGCGGGCGGCCAGGGTGAGGTCCCAGCGGTTGCGGGCGGTGACCGCGGCCGCCACCATCAGATCGGGGGCCATGTCGCCGCCAGCGTCGAGGCACCAGCTGGCGAACCGGAGCGCGTCCTCCCGGCGCCGGGCCCCGGCGGCACGGACGCGGTCGGCCAGCGCCTGGAGGATGATGCGCGCCCGCAGGGCCGGGATACGCGCCCGGATCACCTCGCCGTAGAGCGGGTGGGCCAGGCAGCCCTCCAGCCGGCGGCCGTCGTAGGCGGTGACGATGAGCCCCCGCCGCTCGAGCTCCTGGAGCTCCTCGCTGCCCGTGAGGGTCAGCAGGCAGCCCACACCGATCGGCTCACCGAAGGCCAGGGCGTCGAGGACTTTGCGGTCGGGGTCGTGCACCCCGGCCAGCCGGGCCTCGATCAGCTCGACCAGCCGGCTGGACACGACCAGCGGGCCCGCCAGCCGCCAGATCCCGTCCTCGTTGCTCAGCGCCCCCGACTCCACGCCGGCCAGCACCAGCTCGCGCAGGTACAGGGCGTTGCCGGCGCTGCGCTCGCCCAGCTGGTGGAGGGCGGCGGCGCTGACCGGGCCCTCCAGCACGGCGGTCAGGACGGCCTCGACGTTCGACCGGGTGAGCGGCTCCACCTCGACCCGTTCGGCCAGCTCGTCCTTCCAGAGGGCGACGACCGGATCGGGCGCCGGCTCCTCGGTCCGGACGGTGGCGATCACGAACGCCGAACGGGTGGCGACCAGCTGGTGGACGAGCGTGGCCGACGCGTCGTCCAGCAGGTGGGCGTCGTCGACCAGCAGGACCAGCGGCTTCCCGCCGCCCAGGGCCCCCACCGCGTCCCGCGCCCGCCGCAGCATGTCGGCCGGTTCGGGGACGGGCCCGCTCGTCCCCGGCAGGATCGAGGCGAAGGCGCCGAGGGGCAGGCCCCGCGCCGCCTGGCTGCCCTTGATGCGCTCGGTCGCCATCCCCCGCGCCTGGGCCACCCCCAGGCCCTCGGTGGCCAGCCTGGTCTTGCCCACACCGGCCAGCCCGGCCATCACCACTCCGGAGCGCTCCCCGGCGGCCAGCACGTCACCGACCAGCTCCAGCTCGGGACTCCGCCCGACCAGGGGCCACGGAGTGCGCATTGTCACCAGTCTCCCACCGGCACCGCTCTGTGGTCAGGGCCCCGGGGGTTTGAGTACCGACTACTCATGCCCGCTTGCCCGTAGTCATGGTGTGCTGTCAGGTGCGATCAAGACGCGGTCGCTCTGTACGAATGCCGGGATGCAGCGACTTCGGAAGCGGCTACGACGGACGGGCATTGGTCAGTGGCCCCTGGGCCGATGCGTCGTCCGGAGACGTTGGGAGTCGCCGGACGGCGGGTTCCCTAGAGACCCCATCGCGACTGCCCGAACCGGTAGCCCACCGACCGGACGGTCTGGATGAGGGCGGCGTGCTCCTCGCTCAACTTGGCCCGCAGCCGCCGGATGTGGACGTCGACCGTCCTCGCCCCCCCGTAGTACTCGTAGCCCCACACCCGTGACAGCAGCATCTCCCGGGTGAACACCTTGCCCGGGTGGGTCGCCAGGAAGCGGAGCAGCTCGTACTCCATGTAGGTGAGGTCGAGGGGCCGGCCGTCGATGGCCGCCTGGTACGTCTCCAGGTTGAGGATCAGCGGCCCGTACTCGATCAGCTCCGGCCGGGTGCCCCGCCCCGTCCGCCAGAACAGGTGCTTGAGCCGGGCCTCCAGCTCCCCGGGCTGGAGCGGGAGCAGGCAGAAGTCGTCGAACAGGTCCTCGCGCGGCTCCAGCGCGGCCAGCTGGCTGCCCTTGACCAGCAGCATGAGCGGTTCCAGGGGGATGTCCCGCTTGCGCAGGTGGCGGCACATGGCCGCCGCCCCCTCGGGGTCCTCCTCGAAGCACACCAGGGCGCCGGACCAGCCGTCCTCGGGCTCCAGCCGGGTGGCCTCGTCCGACGTGGTGGCCGGCCGGAACGGGTAGCCGCCGTCGGTGAGGGCCTGGGCCACCGAGGGGGGCGGGGGGTCGGGAAAGACGAGAAGGGGCTCCATGTCGCCTACAGGTTGAGGTAGTTGTCCAGCTCGAACGGGGTGACCTGGGTGCGGTAGCTGTCCCACTCGACCCGCTTGTTGCGGATGAACCACTCGAAGACGTGCTCGCCGAGGGCCTCGGGCAGCAGCTCGGACTTCTCCATGCACGCCACCGCCTCGGCCAGGTTGCCGGGGAGGGCCTCCACCCCCTCGGCCAGGCGCTCCTCGGGCGTCATCTCGTACAGGTTGGCGGTGAGCTCGGGGGCCAGCTCGTAGGACTCCTCGATCCCCTTGAGGCCGGCGGCCAGGATGACGGCGAAGGCCAGGTAGGGGTTGCAGGCCGGGTCGGGCGACCGGAACTCGATGCGGGTCGACGCCGGCTTGTTGCGCTTCGAGCCGGGGACCCTGAGGAGGGCCGAGCTGTTGTTCCGCGCCCAGGCCACGTACACCGGCGCCTCGAACCCCACGACCAGCCGCTTGTAGGAGTTCACCCACTGGTTGGTCACCGCGGTGATCTCCGCGGCGTGCCTGAGAATGCCGGCCACAAAGCCCTTGGCCACCTTCGACAGGTGGGCCTCGTCGCCCGGGTCGTGGAAGGCGTTGACGTCGCCCTCGAACAGAGACAGGTGGATGTGCATCCCCGACCCCTGCACGCCGGCCAGGGGCTTGGGCATGAACGTGGCGTGCACGCCCCGCTCCAGGGCGATCTCCTTCACCACCAGCTTGAAGGTCATGACGTTGTCCGCCATGGTCAGGGCGTCGGTGTAGCGCAGGTCGATCTCGTGCTGGCTGGGGCTGTCCTCGTGGTGGCTGTAGCGGACGGGGATGCCGATCGACTCCAGAGCCAGGATCGTGCGCCGGCGTAGGTCGGTGGCCACGTCGACCGTGGTCAGGTCGAAATAGCCGCCCGTGTCCAAGGGCCTGTTGGTCGGCTTCCCGCCTTTGCCCTGGGCGAAGTAGAAGAACTCCATGTCGGGGCCGACGTAGAACGAGAAGCCCTTCTCCCGGGCGATGTCGAGCTGGCGCCGCAGGACGTGGCGGGGGTCGCCGGCGAACGGGGTGCCGTCCAGGTTCGTCACGTCGCAGAACATGCGGGCCACCGGGGCGTCGTCGCCCCGCCACGGCAGCAGTTCGAACGTGTTGGGGTCGGGGTGGAGCAGCATGTCGCTCTCCTGGACCCGGCTGAACCCGTCGATCGAGCTCCCGTCGAACGTCATCCCCTCCTCGAAGGCGTTCTCCAGCTCTCCGGGCACGATGGCGATGGACTTGAGCTGGCCCAACACGTCGGTGAACCACAGGCGGATGAAGCGGATCCCCCGCTCCTCCACCGACCTGAGCACATAGTCCTGCTGGCGTTCCATCGCTTCCTCCCGAACGGGCTGCAGCGACTATCTTCGCAGGCGCCTGGGCGGGTTCCGCCTGGTTCACACGTAGTTCATCAAGGCGCAACGGTCGGGTAACTGGGCGGGGTGACCGTGGGCGCCGGATCACCGGGCTCCGTCCGGTGCCATGTTGTTGGGCCGGCCCCCGGCCGGCTTCCGAGAGCGAGGAGGGATTCCGTGGAGGAACGCAGCCCGGCCGAAGTGGTGCGCCTGTGCCAGGACGAGGGGGTGGAGATCGTCGACTTCCGGTTCTGCGACCTCCCCGGGCTCATGCAGCACTTCTCGGCGCCGGCCCACGAGCTCACCGAGGAGGGCTTCGAGGACGGCTACGGGTTCGACGGGTCGTCGATCCGGGGGTTCCAGGAGATCCAGGAGTCGGACATGATCCTGGTCCCCGACCCCAACACCGCCGTCATCGACCCGTTCCGCCAGCACAAGACCCTCAACGTCAACTGCTTCGTCCGCGACCCGCTCACCGGTGAGCCGTACTCCCGCGATCCCCGGTACGTGGCCAAGAAGGCCGAGGACTACCTCAGCTCCACCGGCCTGGCCGACACCGCCTACTTCGGGCCCGAGGCCGAGTTCTACATCTTCAACGACGTGCGGTTCATGCAGGACCAGCACTCGGCCTTCTACTCCGTGGATTCGATCGAGGGGGTCTGGAACTCGGCCCGGGACGAGAAGCCCAACCTGGGCTTCAAGCCCCGCTACAAGGAGGGGTACTTCCCGGTCCCGCCCATGGACCACTTCCAGGATCTCCGCTCCGAGATGATCCTGGTCATGGAGCGGCTGGGCATCGAGGTCGAGATCCAGCACCACGAGGTCGGCACCGCAGGGCAGGCCGAGATCGACATGCGCTTCGACACGCTTCTCCGTATGGCCGACAAGCTCATGCTCTACAAGTACGTGGTCAAGAACGTGGCCCGCGACAACAACCTGACCGCCACCTTCATGCCCAAGCCCCTGTTCCAGGACAACGGGTCGGGCATGCACACCCACCAGAGCTTGTGGAAGGGCGGGGAGCCGCTCTTCTTCTCCGAGACCGGGTACGCGGGGATCTCGGACATGGCCCGCTGGTACATCGGGGGACTGCTGGCCCACGCCAAGTCCGTCCTGGCCTTCGCCGCGCCCACGACCAACTCCTACAAGCGGTTGGTACCCGGGTACGAGGCTCCGGTCAACCTGGTCTATTCGCAGCGCAACCGCTCCGCTTCTGTGCGCATCCCCCTGTACTCGAAGAGCCCCAAGGCCAAGCGCCTCGAGTTCCGCTGCCCCGACCCGTCCTGCAACCCGTACCTGGCCTTCGCCGCTATGCTCATGGCCGGTCTGGACGGGGTGCAGAACCGCATCGAGCCCCCCGACCCGGTCGACAAGGACCTCTACGACCTCCCGCCCGAGGAGCTGGCCCAGGTCCCCCAGGTGCCCGGCTCACTGGAAGAGGCCCTGTCCGCCCTGGAGTCCGACCAGGACTACCTCCTGGCCGGGGGCGTCTTCACCCCCGACCTGATCGAGACCTGGCTCGCCTTCAAGCGCCTAAGGGAGATCGACGAGGTCCGTTTGCGCCCCCACCCCTGGGAGTTCTACCTCTACTACGACATCT
>JBOGIE010000184.1:0-6219 GCA_050742435.1 Acidimicrobiales bacterium
CACCGCACGATCCTCCGCCGAGAGCACCACCAAGAACGGCGAGCTGCGAGACACCAGACGCACCTCCCCAACTGAAGAGGGACCTGGCCTAACTTACACCGATGTAATTACTGGCAGGACCACTAGGAGCGGGCGGGGCGGAGGTCGATGGCCATGGGCTGGTGGGGAACGCCCACGTAGACCTCGATGTCGCCGTGCTTGTGCCAGCCCAGCCGCTCGAACAGGGCCACGTTCTGGGGCTGGATGTGGGCCACCATCTCCCGGCCGCCCCGCTCCCCGGCGGTGGCCACCGCGAAGCGGACCAGGGGCCGGCCCAGGCCGAGGATGCGGGCCGGGCGGAGCACGGCCAGGCGGTCGCCCTGCCACAGGCGGTCGCCGTGGTCGAGGGGGAAGAGCCGCACCGTGCCGACCGGCTGGTCGTTGAGGAAGGCCAGCACGTGGACGACGTCGGGGTTGCCGTCGTGCTGGTCGCGGTCGGTGCCGGCGAACAGCTCCTGCTCCTCCACGAACACCTCGTGGCGGATGCGGTGGTGGATGTCCAGCTCCTCGGGCGTGGCCACCGGGCGGCAGAGGACCCGCTGGCGACGGGCGGTGCGGAGATCGGTCATGCGGGGCGCTTGGAGAGGGTGACCGCCCGCTCGACGGTGGCCATGGCCGAGCACGCCTGGCAGCGGGCGCAGCCGGCCATCGCCCCCTCGGCGCTCAGCCCCCGGGCCGTGAGGTAGGGCACGACCTGGCGGTAGACGCTCTCGGTGTACTCGGGGGTGGGCGGGGCCAGGTCCTCCAGCAGGCTGCCGGCGATGGGGCGCAGCGGCACCACGAACGGGTACACGCCCATGTCGATGGCCCGCTTGCAGCCGTCCACCGTGAGCTGGGGATCCTCGCCCATGCCCAGGATGACGTAGGTCGACACCTGGCCCTGCCCGAACAGGCTGACCGCCCGCTCCCAGGCCGCGAAGTAGCCCTCGATACCTGTGCGGGCCTTGGCCGGGGCGATGCGGGCCAGCACGGCGGGGTCGAACGTCTCCACGTGGATGCCGACCGAGTCGATCCCCATGTCGTGCACCCGGTCGATGACGTCGAGGTCGTCGGGCGGCTCGAACTGGACCTCGACCGGAAGGCCGGCCGCCTCCTTCACCGCCTGCCCGCACCGGGCGACGTAGAGGGCGCCCTTGTCCTTACCGTAGGTGCTGCCGGTGGTCAGGGTGGCGTCGACCGCCCCGTCCAGCTCCTTGGCCGCCACCGCCACCTCGGCCAGCTGCTCGGGCCGCTTCTTGGCGATGGTGCGCTGGCCGGCGAGCGACAGGCCGATGCCGCAGAAGGCGCACTGGTCGTCGTTGCCCCAGTAGGCGCAGGTCTGGAGCACCGTGCTGGCCAGGGAGTCCAGGTGCATGAGGGCGATCTTCCAGTACGGGATGCCGTCCGCCGTGGTCATGTCGTAGTACCGCGGCCGGGGGGCGCCGGTGGCCGAGGCCAGGCGGACGCCCTCGTGGTAGATGCCGAAGCCGTCGTCCTCGGCCCGCAGGGCGTAGGGCGACGACTTGGCGAACGGGGCGTCGACCGGGACGGTGACGGCCACCCCCTCGATCCACAGCATCCCGGAATCGCTCGGGCCGGCCCCCCCGTGGCGGGCCTCCATGGCTGCTTCGGCTCGCAGCCCCTTGCTCTGGAGCTCGGTGACCAGGTGGGCGAGGGTGGCCGGAGGGCCGAGGAGCGAGTCTGCCGACACGTGCCTCCTACTCGACGGTGTGAGTGTGTCCTATAGGAAACGTCTGGCCTATAGGACACATGCGGGCAGGGACGGGTGTCAACTGGGCCCCCGGTTGGCGGCCAGCTCGCGGTAGCGGATCGAGCAGGCGGCGCCGGCGATGAGGGCCAGGTCGATGTCGCCGGCGGTGGCGGGGTCGAAGGACGCGACCCGCCGGGCCATCTCCAGGGCCTCGCCGTCGGCGGCCACCAGGCTGGGGAGGTCGGGACAGGACGCCCGCAGCTGCTCGGCCACCCGCCCGACCAGGCGGACGACGACCTCGTAGCGCTCGGGCATCACCATGGCCACCGGGTAGAGCCGCTCCTCGGCCCGGAACCACTTGGTCAGAAGGTCGGTGGGGACCTCCGGGTCGCGGAACGGGCCGACACCAGTACCCCGCTCCAAGGGCCGCTCGGGCCCAGCACCCCGCTCCAAGGGCCGCTCGGGCCCAGCACCCCGCTCCAAGGGCCGCTCGGGCCCAGCACCCCGCTCCAAGGGCCGGTCGGGCCCAGCACCCCGCTCCAAGGGCCGCTCGGGCCCGGGAACCCCTTCGGGGGGAGGCGTCTGACCGGTGCTCATGCGACCTCCTTCGGCCCTCGCTTCGTCCGGCCAGCCTACACTATAGTCAAAGCAAATATCGGATAATCGGGGGTCGCCACCATGGCCAAGACCGCGGTCGTCGCGCTGGGCGGGAACGCACTCACCCGGGAGGGGCAGGCCGGGACCTACGAGGAGATCGAGTTCAACGCCACCCTCATGGCCAAGTCGGTGGCCTCGCTGCTGCGGGGTGGGTGGCGGGTGGTGCTGGTCCACGGCAACGGCCCCCAGGTCGGCAACCTGGCCATCCAGCAGGAGGAGGGGGCGGACCTGGTGCCCCCCCAGCCCCTGTCCGCCCTGGGGGCCATGACCGAGGGCCAGCTGGGCAGCACCATCTGCCTGGCCCTGCGCAAGGTGGGCGACGTGGGCCACCCGGACTGGATGCGGGGGGCGGTGGCCGTCGTGACCCACGTCTCGGTCAGCCCCGACGACCCGGCCTTCCAGAACCCGACCAAGCCCATCGGGCCGTTCCTGGCCAAGGAGCAGGCCGAGGCGCTCGGGGCCGAGCGGGGCTGGGTGGTCAAGGAGGACGCCGGCCGGGGTTGGCGGCGGGTGGTGCCCTCGCCCCAGCCGGTGACCATCCTGGAGACACCGGCCATCCGCGCCCTGCTGGAGCAGAACATGGTGGTGGTGGCGTGCGGGGGCGGCGGGGTGCCCGTGGTCCGGGGCCAGAGCGGTGGCTACCAGGGGACCGACGCGGTGATCGACAAGGACTACGCGGCCGAGCAGCTGGCCACCGCGCTGGCCGCCGAGGCCCTGGTGCTGGTGACCGGGGTGGAGACGGTGCTGCTCCACTACGGCACGCCCGAACAGGTGCCGATCCAGGAGATGACCGTCACCGAGGCCGAGCAGTATCTGGAGAAGGGCGAGTTCCCCGAGGGCAGCATGGGGCCCAAGATCAGGGCCGCCACCCAGTTCCTGCGCCGGGGCGGCGAGATCGCGGTGGTGACCACGCCCAACCTGGTCTACGCCTCGCTGGAGGGCACCGTCTCCCGCCTCGAAGGGGTGTCCGGCACCCGCATCGTCCGCATGCGCCCCCTCACCGTCTGATGGCCACCCGGATCAAGGTCTTCGCCGACACCTACCTGGACTCGGTCCTCCAGCTGTCGGGCACCCGGACCATGTTCGACGTCGAGGGCGTGGAATGGGCGGCGGCGGCCATGGCCACGCCGGCCAACGTCGACGTCCTCCTCGGCCAGGGCTTCGAGAAGGACCAGCTGGGACCGGCCTCGGCCAACGACCTGTTCCTCGCCGTCAGGGCGGCCGACGACGACGCGGTCGAGGCCGCGCTGGAGGCGGGCGAGCAGGCCCTGTTCGCGGCCCGGACCGGCCGGTCGGGCGACGCCGCCCAGGAGAAGCCGGTGCGCACGCTCGGCGAGGCGGTGTCCCTGCACCCGGGCACTAACGTGGCCGTGGTGTCGGTGCCGGGCGACTACGCGGCCATCGAGGCCCACAAGGCCCTGTCCGCCGGCCTGCACGTGCTCCTGTTCAGCGACAACGTCCCGGTCGACCAGGAGCTCGAGCTCAAGGACCGGGCCGGCGAGGTGGGCCGGCTGGTCATGGGCCCGGGGGCGGGGACGGCCATGCTGGGCGGCATCGGCCTCGGGTTCGCCAACGTGGTGGGCCAGGGCCGGGTCGGCGTGGTGGCCGCGGCCGGCACCGGCGCCCAGGAGGCCATGTGCCTGCTCGACCGGTGGGGCGCGGGCGTGTCGCACGTCATCGGCCTGGGCGGGCGCGACCTCACCGACGCAGTGGGCGGGCGCATGGCCAAGCTGGCGGTGGCCGCGCTGCGCGACGACCCGAGCACCGACGCCATCCTGCTGGTGTCCAAGCCGCCCTCGGCCGAGGTGGCCAAGGCCGTGGTCGACCTGGCCGGGAAGACCCCGCTGGTGGCGTCGCTGGTGGGCCTCGACGCCGAGCTCGACCTGCCCGACGGTGTCGAGGTGGTGACCACCCTGGAGGAGGGCGTGGTCCGGGCGCTGGCCGCGGTCGGCGTCGAGGCGCCCGACCCGTCGTCGGGACTGGTCGACGCCGTGGCCCAGGCGTGCGGCCGCCTTCCCGAGCAGCGCACGCTGGTGCGCGGCCTGTTCTCGGGCGGGACGCTCTGCTACGAGTCGCTGGTGATCATGTCCCGGCTGCTCGGCCCGGTGTACTCGAACACGCCGATCGACAAGCGCTACGGCCTCCCCGCGCCCGAGGGCAGCCACGTCTGCCTCGACCTGGGCGAGGAGGAGTACACCAAGGGCCGGCCCCACCCCATGATCGACCCCGAGGCGCGCGTCGAGCTGCTGCGCAAGGAGGGCTCGTCCGCCGGCACGGGGGTGATCCTGCTCGACGTGGTGCTGGGCCACGGCTCCCACGCCGACCCCGCGGGGGAGCTGGCCCCGGTGTGCGCCGAGGTCATGCGGGGCGACGGGCCTCAGGTGGTGGCCTACGTCCTCGGCACCGAGGGCGACCCCCAGGGCTTCGAGGGCCAGCGGGCCAAGCTGCGCGACGCCGGCTGCATCGTCACCGAGACCGCGGCCCGGGCGTCGCTGGCCGCCGCCGCCATCGCCCTGCGGGAGCCGGAGCGGGTCACCGCCGCGCCGTGACCGTCACCGCCACCCGCCGGGTGGCCCTGGTCACCTACTCGACCAAGCCGCGCGGGGGCGTGGTCCACACCCTGGCCCTGGCCGAGGCGCTGACCAGGCTCGGCGCCCCGGTGACGGTGGTGGCCCTGGGCGACCCCGACGCCGGGTTCTTCCGCCCGGTCGCCGCCCCGTGCGAGATCGTGCCCGCCCCGCCCCCGGCCGAGACGCTGGAGGACCGGGTCTTCCAGTCGGTCGACGCCCTCACCGACGGCCTGTCGTCGATGGAGGGCCGGTTCGACATCTTCCACGCCCAGGACTGCATCGCCGCCCGGGCCGCGGCCCGGGTGCGGGACCGCGGCCCGGGCACCCCGGTCGTGCGCACCGTCCACCACGTCGACGACTTCACCACCCAGGCGCTGATCGACTGCCAGCGCCAGGCCATCCTCGAGCCGGACGTCGTCCTGGTCGTGAGCAGCCACTGGCGCACCCTCCTGAAGGGCGACTACGGCGTCGATGCCGGCGTCGTCTACAACGGGGTCGACCGGCTGCGGTTCGGCCCCATCGAGCCCGACCGGCGGGCCGCCCTCCGCAGGCGGGTGGGCGCCCAGGACCGCTTCCTGTTCCTGGCCGTGGGCGGGATCGAGCCTCGCAAGGGGAGCGTCCACCTGCTGCGGGCGCTGGGCCGGCTCAAGGCGGCCAGGTTCCCCGCCCCCGTGCTGGCCGTCGTCGGCGGGCACTCGTTCCAGGACTACGCCGACTACCGCGACGCTGCTCTGGCCGAGTTGCCGTCCCTGGGCCTCGAGCTGGGGCGCGACGTCGTCCTGCTCGGCACCGTCCCCGACGCCGAGCTGCCCGCCTGGTACCGCGCCGCCGACGCCCTGGCCTTCCCCTCGCTGAAGGAGGGGTGGGGCCTGGCCGTGCTGGAGGCCATGGCCGCCCGCCTGCCGGTCGTCGCCACCGACATCCCGGTCTTCCGCGAGTACCTGACCGGCGGCACCGACGCCCTCCTCGTCCCTCCCGCCGACGGCCAGGCCCTGGCCGCGGCCCTGGGCTCGCTGGTGGAGGACGCTGCGTTGCGGGAGCGGCTGGCGGCCGGCGGGGCGCGGGTGGCGGCCCGGTTCACGTGGGAGGCCAGCGCCGCCCGCCACGCCGCCGTCTACGAGGGGGTCGCCCGGCATTAGGGTCGACGGCGGTGGCGGCCGCCTGGCTTACTGTTTGACATGCCTTTCGGACCCGTCGACCCGCAGCTGGACCTGGTGGCCCTGGAGGGCCGGGTCCTGGCCCGCTGGCGGGAGGACAGGCTGT
>JBOGIE010000185.1:0-6209 GCA_050742435.1 Acidimicrobiales bacterium
GGGGGCCGCTCGCGGTCCTGCTCGCTCTCGGCCAGGACCCGTTCCCGGGTGGGCACCCGGAACGTCACGTAGAGCGCCCCGACCACGCCCAGGGCGACGACCCCGGCCCCGACCGCCCGGTTGCCGATGGCGAGGATCCCGCTGGCCAGCGACACGACCAGGATCATGGTCACGGCCACCACCTTGGCCCGGCGGGGCATGCCCAGGCCGGCCCGGTGGTCGCGCACGAGGGGACCGATGCTGGGCAGGCGGAGCACCCAGGCCTCGAACCGCTTGTTGCTGCGGGAGAAGCAGGCAGCCGCCACGATGAAGAACACCGTGGTGGGCAGGCCGGGCACGACGATCCCCAGCCCGCCGAGCCCCACCGACAGCAACCCCACGACGAACCAGATCGGGGCGGTGGCTCGTCGGATGGACATCAGCGGAGGGCGGCCCGGGCCGGGCGGCGGCCCTCAGAGGAGGGCGGCAACGTCTCCCACCGCCTGGACGGCCAGCAGGACGAGGATCCCGCCGCCGATCACGGTGTAGGCCCAGCGCATGCGGTGGTCGGCCCGCCAGAACCGCCGCATCGAGTAGACGATGGCCGCGGCCGACACCGCGCCGATCACCAGGCCCAGGATGGGGCCCACCCCGCCGGTGAGGTCGACGACCGGCTTGAGGATGGGCAGCAGGACGTAGGTCAGCAGGCACCGGACGGTCGAGACCAGGAGGGAGGCGCCGAAGACCTTCTCGGCCGCCTCCCCCTCGCCGGCCCGGGGTGGGACCCGCAGCAGCCGGCGCATGAAGGCGTCGACCGGGGAGGCGGCCGTCGTCGGGGTGGCGGTGGAAGGGCCCACGGCATCGACGCTAGAACGCGCGACCGGCATTTGGCACGTCGGACATGCGTCCCTGGACGCGACCGAGGCCCCGCATCAGTGGGGCCTCGGGTGGTGCTCGCTCGCCAGGAGGTCAGACGGTGGTGAGCTTCCGCTCGTCGACCTCGACCTCGACCTCGGGGGGCTGGGGTGCGGCGAACGCCTTGGTCTTCGGCGTCCGGGCGGCGTGGATGGCGCCGGCCAGGGACAGCAGCAGCATGAGCCCGGCACCCAGGTAGGCGACCGTGGCCGCCTGGTCCGCCTTCTCGCCCAGGGTGCTGAAGCCGTAGGACGTGAGCAGGACGCCTCGCAGGGTCTCGCCCTTGAAGACCGTCTCCCGCTGGGCGATGGTGTCGGCCAGCTGCTTCTGCAGGGCGGGGAGCTCGGGGTCGGACACCTTCTGGGCCTCGGCGATCTGGGCCCGCAGGGCGGTCTGGACGTCGCCCAGCTCGGCGTAGGTCTTGCCACCGGCGGTGTTCTTCACGTGGAGGCCGATGAAGTGGTTGGCGTAGCACTCGGCCTGCTTGCCGGTGAGCAGCGGCTGGCCGGCGTGCTCGACGAGGCAGGCGTACTGGCGCTCCTCCTCGCTGAGGGCGGCTGCGGGCTTGAAGGTGATCTTCTGCTGGGCCAGCTGGTCGGTGACGTACTTCTGGGAGAAGTTGGCGTTGCTCGTCATGACCAGGCCCATGATGGCGAGGAGTGCGGCGATGCCCAGCCCGCCGATGCTGAACAGGATGTCGAGGGTCCGGCGCTTCATGGGATGAACTCCTTGTCGGGGGCTCCACCGGTCGGTGGTTGCTCGGTTCGTTGGGTTCATTCTCGGCCGGGGCGGCGGTGCCCCGGCAGGGCCGAAGGGCCCGGTTCCTCCGGGTCCGGAGTCCCATCCGGAGGCCCGAACTTAGGACGTTCGGCCCTGGGCCGGCCCGCCCCCGCGTCCCAAGCTCGAGCTCATGCACGTCGTCTCCCGCGCCCGGTGCCTGGAGCTCCTGAGCGGCGGTGCCGTCGGCCGGGTGGTCTTCACCCAGCGGGCGCTGCCGACCGCGCTACCGGTCAACTACGCCCTGCTGGGCGACGACGTGGTGTTCCGCACGGCCACTGGCAGCAAGCTGTCCATGGCGCTGGCCCGGTCGGTGGTGGCCTTCCAGGCCGACGACATCGACCCTGTCTCGCGGAAGGGGTGGAGCGTGCTGGTCCAGGGATGGGCCACCCTGTTGACCCGGCCGGACGAGGTGGCCCGGGCCCGGGCCTTGCCCCTCCAGTCCTGGGCGCCGGGCGACCGCTGGCACTTCATCCACATCCGCTCGGAGATCGTCTCCGGGCACGAGCTGGCGCCGGTCGTCCGGGACGTCCCGGCGCGGGCTGAAGCTGACGCTGATGCCCGCCAGGTGCTCCCGGGCATCAGGGACCGGGCCGCGCCCGGCCTGCGTGGCCGGACGCCAACCTCAGGCCGGGTGATGGCTGCGGACACCGGCAGCCGGTGGAGGGACGAGTCGAGAGACTAGGCAGTGACCGGCCATGCGATCTGCCAGGCTTCGAGGCATGACCGTCCCCCTCGTTCCCCGGCAGGTCCTCTTCGGCAACCCGGAGCGGGTCAGCCCCCAGATCTCCCCCGACGGCACCCGCCTGGCGTGGATCGCCCCCGACGAAGGCGTGCTCAACGTGTGGGTCAACACGGTGGGCGCCCCGCTCGAAGAGGCCAAGGCGGTCACCGACGACCGCGATCGCGGCATCCGGTCCTACTTCTGGGCCCACGACAACCGCCACCTGCTCTACGTCCAGGACGTGGGCGGCGACGAGGACTGGCGGCTCTTCGACGTCGACCTCGACACCGGAGCCATCCGCGACCTCACGCCGTTCGAGGGCGTGCAGGCCCGGGTGGAGGAGACGGACAAGCACTTCCCCGACACGATCCTGGTCGGCCTGAACCGCGACAATCCCCAGCTGCACGACGTCTACCGCCTCGACCTCCCGAGCGGCGAGCTGGAGAAGATCGTGGACAACCCGGGCTTCATCGGCTTCCTGGCCGACGCCGAGCTCCGGGTGCGGGCCGGCTTGGCCCCCCTGCCCGACGGGGGCATGGTGGTCATGGTGCGGGACGACGAGGGCGACGACTGGCGACCCCTCCTGCAGTACGGCCAGGACGACTCCCTCACCACCTCGCCGATCGCCTTCACCCAGGACGGCAAGGGCATGTGGATGGTGTCCTCGGTCGGGGCCAACGCCGGGCGGCTGGTCAGGTTCGACATCGCCACCGGCTCGACCGAGGTGGTGGCCGAGGATCCGCAGTACGACGTGGCCGGCGTCCGCCTCCACCCCGACACTCGCGAGCCGCAGGCTGTGGTCTTCGTCAAGGAGCGGTCCGAGCACCAGGTCCTCGACCCCGACATCGCCGAGGACATCGCCACGCTGCAAGCACTGGATCCCGGTGACCTGAACCTGTCCGGCCACGACGACGCCGACCGCACGTGGTTGGCGGCGTACATGAACGACGACGGGCCGGTCCGCTACTACGCCTACGCGCGTGACTCCCGCCAGGCCACCTTCCTGTTCGAGCACCAGCCCGCCCTGTCCCAGTACCAGCTGGCCAAGATGGAGCCCTTCTCCTTCACGGCCCGCGACGGCCTGACCATCCACGGCTACCTCACCTTCCCGCCGGGCCTGGGCCGCGAGCACCTGCCCACAGTGCTCAACGTGCACGGTGGTCCATGGGGCCGCGACACCTGGGGCTTCGACCCCGAGCCCCAGTGGCTGGCCAACCGCGGCTACCTCTGCGTCCAGGTCAACTTCCGGGGCTCGACCGGCTACGGCAAGGACTTCGTCAACGCCGGGGACAAGGAGTGGGGGGCCAGGATGCACGACGACCTCCTCGACGCCGTCGCCTGGGTGGTCGACCACGGCCACGCCGACCCCGAGAAGGTCGCCATCTACGGCGGCTCCTACGGGGGCTACGCCGCCCTGGTCGGGGCGGCCTTCACGCCCGACGTCTTCGCCTGCGCGGTGGACATCGTCGGCCCGTCCAACCTCAAGACCCTGATCGAGTCCATCCCGCCCTACTGGGCGCCGATGATCGCCCAGTTCCACACCCGGGTGGGCAACCCCGACACCGAGGAGGAGTTCATGTGGGAGCGGTCGCCGCTGTCACGGGCGGGCGACATCCGCATCCCCCTCCTCATCGCCCAGGGCGCCAACGACCCCCGGGTGAAGCAGGCCGAGTCCGAGCAGATCGTGGCCGCCCTGAAGGAGAAGGGGATCGACCACGAGTACATGCTGTTCCCCGACGAGGGCCACGGCTTCGCCAAGCCCGAGAACCGGCTGAGGTTCTTCGCCGCCGCCGAGCGCTTCCTCGCCAAGCACCTGGGCGGGCGGTTCGAGCCTGGCCCGAGCGGCCCGGGGAGCGGGACGGACGAGTGAACCCTTCGGGTGAGCAGTACTGGCTCGAGGTCGACGGCCAGGAGGCGGCCGTCGTCGAGGTCGGCGGCGGGCTGCGCACCTACACCGTCGACGGCGACGACGTGCTGGACGGCTACGGGGTCGACGAGATGGCGGGCGGCGGGCGGGGCCAGCACCTGCTTCCCTGGCCCAACCGCATCGGCGACGGCCGGTACGCCTTCGCCGGCGAGGAGCTCCAGCTGGCCCTCACCGAGCCGGCCCGCCACAACGCCAGCCACGGGCTGGTCCGTTGGGCCAACTGGGCGCCCACCGTGCAGGAAGACGACCGCCTGGTGATGGAGCTGGTCCTCCACCCCCAGCCCGGCTACCCCTTCACCGTCGGCCTCTCGGTCGAGTACCGGCTGGGTGCGGGCGGGCTCTCGGTCGCCACCACGGCCACCAACCTGGGCACCCGGCCCTGCCCCTACGGCGCCGGTGCGCATCCGTACGTCACCGTGGGCACCGAGCTGGTCGACCACGCCCTGCTCGAGGTCCCGGCCGAGACCCGCCTGGAGAGCGACGACCGGGGCATCCCCACCGGGGCGGTGGCGGTCGAGGGCACGCCGTTCGACTTCCGCCGGGCCGCCCCCGTCGGCGACCTGGTGATCGACCACGCCTACACCGACCTGGGCGGGAACGAGGCGGTCCTGGCGACCGCCGACGGCCAGCGCCGGGTCACGATGTGGTGGGACCGGTCCTACCGTTGGCTCATGGTGTTCACCGGCGACACGCTGCCCCCCGACCGCCGGAGGAGGAGCGTGGCCCTGGAGCCGATGACCTGCGCCCCCAACGCCTTCGTCACCGGCGACGGGCTGCGGGTGCTCGAGCCGGAGGAGTCCTGGACGACGACGTGGGGGATCGCCCCAGGATCAGGCCCAGGGCGCTGACCACCACCCAGACGTGGGCGACGGTGAGGCCGGCCCGCTGGAACAGCCCGTCGCGGGACACCACGACGCTGGTGAGGAGGCAGAGGGCGGCCAGAACGCCCACCGCCACGGCGAGCGGGCGGCCCCGCCCGACCACCACGGGGATGGCGGCCAGGGTGACATAACCGGCGGCCGCGGCCGCCCCGTGGAACCGGTCCACGCCGCCGCCCAGGGGCAGGGCGGCCACGGCCACGGCGGCCAGCCCGTTGACCGCCGCCAGCCACCACCCCGTCCCGGGTCGGAGGGCCAGGCCGTAGAGGGCCATCCCGGCGCCCAGGACGAGCAGGGCGGCGGTCATGGCCGGGCGGGTGGGCGCCCCCAGCGCGGCCAGCCGGCTGATGGCATGGCGGATCGGGTCGTAGCCCTGGGCGCCGGCACCCAGCACCGCCCAGGCGGCGACGAAGGCCAGCGGGCCGGCCACGCCGCCGGCCGCCGCGTACCGGCGCGTCAGCCGGCGACCAGGCTGGCCAGGGCCCAGACGGCGGCCACGAACCCGATGGCGATCATGACCACGCTGCGTCCCAGCGGCGCCCGGGCCAGCTCGCCCTTCTTGGCCTCCTTGGGCGGCCGGATCAGCGCCATGCCGTTGCCGAAGACCAGGGCGGCGCCCAGGGCGAGGACGAGATAGGGCAGCAGGTCGTCGCCGAGGAACACCTCCAGAAACTAGCCGTGGCGCTCAAGTTTCCAGGAGCGGCTGACGACAGAACCGGTGGCTCCGACGCCGACGACGGAGGAGCAGGGACCTCCCAAGGTCGTTCCCGCGCTCCTCGCCAGGCGCAGAACCTCCCCCTCCCTCTGTCGTCGGCGTCGCCGCTACTCGTGCTTGCGCTGGCGGTAGTTCTCCAGCGCCCGCCGGTGGCCCTTGGCCCCGGATCCGACCACCCCTCCGGTGCGGACCTCCTTGACCACGTCCTCCAGGTCCTTCAGCAGCTCGTACAGGTCGTCCTCGGGCCCGGCCGCGTCGACGCGGTCGAGGGCGGCGTGGATCCTGTCCAGATGC
>JBOGIE010000186.1:0-6204 GCA_050742435.1 Acidimicrobiales bacterium
TCACAGAGACGGCGGCTGATGGCCAGGCCGAGGCCCGTGCCGCCGTGGCGCCGGGCGGCCGACCCCTCCACCTGGAAGAACGAATGGAAGACCGCCTCCTGAACGGCGGCCGGGATGCCGATCCCGGTGTCGCGGACCGCGACGTAGAGGCGGAACTGCCCCGGCCCCAGCGGCGCGGCGGCGTCCCCGGCCGGGCTGCCCTCGGGCGGCGCGGCCTGCACCAGGAGGGAGATGCCACCGGCATCGGTGAACTTGACCGCGTTCGAGAGGAGGTTGACCAGGACCTGACGGAGCCGGGTGGCGTCGCCCCGGACCACCGGCGGCACGTCGGGGTCGGCCCGGTAGGCGATCTGCAGGCCCCGGGAGGCGGCTTCCGGCGACAGGATGGCGATGGCGGATTCCACGCAGTCCCGCACGTCGAACGGCTCGGACGCCAGCTGCATGGCGCCCGATTCGATCTTGGAGAAGTCCAGGATGTCGTTGATGAGTCCGAGGAGGGTGCGCCCGCTGGAGACGATCGTGTGGACCCAAGCCCGCTGCCCGGGTTGCAGGTCGCTGTCGAGCAGGACGCCGGACACCCCGATCACCGCGTTCAGGGGCGTCCGCATCTCGTGGCTCATGGTGGCGAGGAACGCCGACTTGGCCTCGTTGGCCGCCTCCGCCTCCTTGCGGGCCTCGCGCAAGGACCGCATGAGCAGGTTCATGCGGCTCATGACGAGCACGAACAGGGCCGCCGAGACCGCGGCGATGACGCGGACGTGCTGGTACTCGCCCCGCAGGTTCTCGAACACCAGCAGGGTGGGGGCGGCGAGCACGACCGCGCCGAGCAGCAGCAGGCGCGAGCGGTCGAGCTCCATGGCCGAGCCGTCGTCGTCGGGCGTCATGCCGGTGGCCACCGACGGGTGCAGGAAGGCGGTACCCGCCAGCACGTACCAGACGGTCCAGAGCAGGTAGTAGGGCTCGATGTCGAGGGGCAGCCCGGGGAGGACATTCAAGAAGTTGTACAGGCCGTCGGCCACGGTCAGGGCCACGACCCCGACGGCGAGGAAGACGTGGGCCGTCGGGCGGCGGCCGCGGATCAGGAGCAGGCGGACGGCCATGGTGAGCAACAGCACGTCGAGCATGGGGTACGCCATGCCGATGCCCCGCTCGAGGAGGGGGGCGCTCGACGAGACCACCGTGGGCTCGACGATGTAGACCCACGAGAGGAGGGCGCAGACGGTGGCCACGATCGCCCCGTCGATGAGGCTGGCGACGTCGCGCCCGGGGTTCTGGCGACGGATGAACAGCAGGAGGGCGCCGATGAAGATGGGAAGGTCGGTGAGGTAGAGGGCGTCGGCGATGGACGGGAACGGCCGGGACGCCTGCCGGACCAGCAGGTAGTAGTAGAAGACGAGGTCGCCGGCGAAGTAGATGGTCAGGGCGGTGGCGAACCACCTGGCCGGCCGCCGGTCGGCGGGCGGCAGGCGCCAGACCCCGACCCACACCGCGGCCACGCTGGCCGCGGCGATGAGGACGGCGAAGGCCTGGCCGGCCCGGGCCGAGGGGATCACCGAACGCAGGACGACCAGGACGGTGCCGGCGGCGAGGAACCGCCTCCATGTCAGCCACCCCGTCATCCGTCCGAACCGGGCCGCCGCATCCATGCGTCACTACTATTGCCCGCGTGGCCAGTGAGCGCCCTCCCTCGGTTGCTAGGAGCGAGCCGGCCGGCCCCGTCATCGACCGGGGCGTCCTGGGCCAGCTGGTCGCCGACCTGGGCATCGAGCCGGTGCGCGACGTCTGCCTCTACTTCCTGGGCGACGCTCGCCACCGGGTGACCGAGATCGGCGCCGCGCTCGAGCGCGACGACGCCGGGACCGCGGCCACAGCGGCCCACCGGCTGAAGTCGGCCGCCGGGTTCGTCGGCGCCGCCCGGCTGGCGGCTCGGTGCACGTCGCTCGAACGCCTGCTCCGGTCGGGCGGGGCGTCGTCGTCCGAGGCCCGTTCGTGGTCCGCGCCGCTGGTGGAGGCGTACGAGCGGACGTCGGACGAGATGGTCCGCGTCCTGGGGGACCTTGCCGCCAGTCCCCGGAGCGCGGCGACCCCGTAGGGGCCGTGCCCGGACGGGAGGAGGCCGGCACCGTCCTCGTCATCGACGACGACGGGACGTTCGTGCGCCTGGTCACCGCGCTACTCCGGCGGGAGGGCCACGACGTGGTGGTCGCCGCCGACGCCGAGACGGCGCTGGACCTCATCGACCGCCAGCGGTTCGACCTCATCGTGCTGGACATCGAGATGCCGGGCATGAGCGGTCTGGAGCTGCTCAGCCGGATCAAGCCCCGGGTCGACGTGCCGGTGATCGTGGTGTCGGGCCGGGAGGCCGAGAGCGAACGGGTCCTCGCCCTCGACCTGGGTGCCGACGACTACGTCGTCAAGCCGTTCCTGTCACGGGAGTTCGCGGCGCGGATCCGCGCCGCCCTGCGGCGGTCCCGGCACGCGCCGGACGTCACCTACGCCTTCGATGGGATCGAGATCCGCGTGGGCGCCCGGGAGGTCACCGTGGGTGGGCGGCCGGTGGCGTTCAGCCCCCGCGAGTTCGACGTGCTGGCCTACCTGGCCGCCCGGGCCGGACGGGTCGTCTCCCGCGACCAGCTGCTGGAGGACGTCTGGCGCTCGTCGGCCGACTGGCAGGACAGCGCGACGGTGACCGAGCACATCCGCCGCATCCGGCGCAAGCTCGAAGCCCATCCCGCCCAGGCGCGACGGATCACCAGCGTGCGGAACGTCGGTTACCGCTTCGAGCCCGACGCCGGCTGACCGTCGGCCGGGCGCTCGGGCGCCAGGGCCATGCGCATCGCAGCCAGCTTGGCTTCGGTCTCCTCCCACTCGGCGTCGGGGTCGGAACCGGCGACGATGCCGGCGCCGGCCATGAGCCGGGCCCGGGTGCCGTCGAGGGTGGCGCCGCGCAGGGCCACCGCCCAGTCCCCGTCGCCCCGGGCGTCGACCCAGCCCACCGGGCCGGCGTAGAGCCCCCGGTCGAAGCCCTCCAGCTCGGCGATGGCCGCCAGCGCCGCCCGCTCGGGGACGCCGGCCACGGCCGGGGTGGGGTGGAGGAGGGCGGCCAGGGCGACGGCGGAGACCGCCGGCGGCCGCAGCCGGCACTGGACGGTGGTGGCCAGGTGGGCGACGGTGGACAGGCGCACGACCTCGGGGCCGAGGACGTCGCAGGGCCGGCCACACAGCGTCCGGAGCTTGCCCCGGACGTCGTCGACCACCAGCCGGTGCTCGGCCTGCTCCTTGGCCGAGGCGGCCATGGCGGCCACCAGGCGGCGGTCGTCGCCCGGCGTGCCCCCCTGGGCCACGGTGCCGGCCATGGGCCGGGACACCACGTCGGCGCCCCGCCGCCGGGCCAGAAGCTCGGGGCTGGAGCCGACGTAGGAGCCGGTGGCGTAGGTGAAGCACGAGGGCTGTTCGCGGCGGAGCCGGCCGACGACGCCGGCGACACGGAG
Organism: Acidimicrobiales bacterium; assembly: GCA_050742435.1. Lineage (GTDB taxonomy): Bacteria > Actinomycetota > Acidimicrobiia > Acidimicrobiales > AC-14 > CADCTB01. The sequence continues at coordinate 3,492 of JBOGIE010000186.1, forward strand.
CGGCCGGTCGACGTCCACGGTGACCTCGCGGGCCAGCACCACCTTGGCCAACCGGCCGTCGCCGATGCGGGCCAGGGCCTCGGTGACCGCCGCCGTCCAGGCCTGCCGGTCGACCCCGCCGGGGGGCGGGAGCGGCGCGGCCGGCCAGGCCTCGACGTCCTCGTCGGCGGGCCCGACCTCGGTGACCCACGACAGGCCGTCGGGCGTGCGGCCGGTGATGCGGGCGGGGATGACCAGGTCGCCCCGGCCGTCGAAGCCCAGGGCGCCGACCGCCAGGGGCCCGGTGCCCGGCCCCGAGAGAGGGTCGTCGCCGGCGATGGCGGCCAAGGCGGCGGGGGCGTCGGCCGCCGGCACCCGGGCGGCCATGCCCGACGTCGCCAGCCCGAACCCCTCGGCGAACCAGGCGAACCCGCCGCGGCCGAGGGCGGCCAGGGGGTCGACCGGCGCGTCGAGCACCCACGTCCGGCTGCAGAGACCGGTGCTGGTCCGGGTCATCGCCGGGTCCCGGTGAGGAGCTGGGCGATGCCAGTCGACAGCGGCCGGCGGGCGGCGGACCCGAACCCCGACTCGCTCAGCATGGCCACCATGCGGTTGGCCGGCGGCAGGTAGGCGACCGACTTCGGCAGGTACCGGTAGGCGTCGCGGTCGGACAGCAGGCCGCCGACGAGCGGGACGACCTTGCCGAAGTACTGGCTGTGGCCCCACCGCAGCACCGAGTTCTCGGGCTCGGACACCTCGAGCAGGGCCACCCGGCCGCCCGGGCGCAACACCCGCCCACACTCGACCAGGAACGGCTTGAGCGAGGCGAAGTTGCGCAGGGCGAAGCCGCACACGATCCCGTCCAGCGCGTTGGTGCGGAAGGGCATGCGCAGGGCGTCGCCCCGCACCAGGGGCGCCGCCGTGCGCTGGGCGGCGAGCATGCCCGAGGACCGGTCGACGCCGATGGCCCGGTAGCCCCGCTTCTCCAGCTCGCGGCACAGGTCGCCGGTGCCGCACGCCACGTCGAGCACCCGGGCGCCGTGAGGGAGCTGGAGTGAGCGCACCGCCTTGCGCCGCCAGCCCACGTCCATGCCGAAGGTGAGCAGCCGGTTGAGCAGGTCGTACCGGGGGGCGATGGCGTCGAACATGTCGTCCACCGCCTTCACCTTGGCCTCCCCCTGCGGGAGGCCGGTGTCGGTGTCCTGGCTCATGCCGACCAGGCCTCGTCGGCGGCGGCCGCTTCCAGCTCGCGCTCGTCGCCGACCGACTCCAGGTGCTCCTGGGCGACCTGGAGGAGGATGCGCCCGAAGTGGTGGGCGACAAGGGCGGTGACCGCGGGGAGGAGGGAGCGGAAGGCCTCGACCAGGCGCTCGGCCTTCTCGTCCTCGGGTAGGTCGGACGCCCGCAGGGGCTTGCGCACCCAGGTGTCGAACAGTTCGACCGCCTCGGTGGCCACCTCCCGGGTGACGGCGTGGTGGTGGCGGGCCAGGGCGAACAGCTCGGGCAGGGGCAGGCCGGCCTCCAGCAGGCGCAGGCCGCCGGTGAGGGTGGCCACGTCGGCCGGCGTGAACCGCGGCTCCCCGGCCACCATCCTGGGGATCAGCAGGCCCTCGCGCAGCAGGGAGTCGAGCATGGCCTGGGGCACACCGACCCGCTCGGCCAGCTCGTCGATGCCGAAGAGCTCTTCGTCCCCCGTCCCGTCGGCGCCCACCCCGCCGGCCACCGCTGCGGCCAGGGGCTCGTCGGCCGGGTCGAGCTCGCCGGCCAGGAAGCGGCGGATGACGGCCAGGGTGAAACCCCGGCGCTGCAGCTCTTTGATACGGGCGATGCGGGCCAGGTGCTCGTCGTCGTAGTACGCCAGCCGCCCGTCCCGGCCGGGCGGGGGGAGCAGGTGCTGCTTCTGGTAGTAGCGGATGGTGTCGACCGAGACCTCGGCGGCCAGCGCCAGCTCCTCGACCCTCATCCTCATAGTGATGATTCTAGGAGCAATCACTCCCAGAGTCACGCCGACATCGGCGCCAGGATGGGCGCCCTACGTCAGCCCCCCAGATGATGGGTGGCTTCCCTCTTCCGGCCTTGACCGCGACCGGCCTGCGGGGTGGGCACGCCGCTCGCGTCGCCCGGCGCTCTCAAACGGTTGGTGCCTAGGCCAGGCGCGTCCGAAGGACGGGTCGACGAGATGGTCAAGGCCGCGAGCCCGGAGCGCTTCGCGCACCACCGCCGAGGGCTTGCTGAAGGTAAGGAGCGCGCCGCGCCGGCGGGCACACTCGGCGGCGTCGGCGAGCACCGACACCCGCCCGGGGTCGGTTGCCGTCGCGTCGTGAAGGTCCACGATCAACGACATGTTCCCTTGACCCTCGATGAGGTCGGCCAGCATGCGGTCGAGGTGTTCCGCGCCCGAGGGGTCGAGCTCACCGTGGACGGTCACCACGATGGTCCCCTGGTACCGGCCGATGACCACGCTGGGACGGGCGTGTCCGGGCATCCCCGGCCCCGCCCGTCCCTGTTGTGGTCCCGCCACATCTGCCCGGAGGTGCGCCGAGCGCCCGGAAGGGGACTCGCCGGTGGGCGAGAGAGCGGCACGCCGGGGGCGTTCGTCGAAGGCGCCGCTCATCATCGCTTCGTCCGCCGGTTCGAGCTGAAAAAACCGGACCATCCGGTCATAGCGCACGCTCCTTCCGGGAGGGCACCACCGGGGTCAAGAGTGGCTGGACCGGCCTGAGCCAGAGGCTAG
>JBOGIE010000187.1:0-6133 GCA_050742435.1 Acidimicrobiales bacterium
GTCCGGGTCCCGCACCCCGCTCCGGCCGCCGAGCCCCGGCGCCGGGCGCTGCGGCGCCCGCCTCTGCTGCCCGAGCTGGGATCGGTGGCGCCGGCCGGGTAGGCGCCCGCGTGCACCCAGCGTCGTGATCGGGGCCCGAACCGCCGGTTTCACGACGCCCCGTGCACGGGCCTCGACCATGATCTGTCCGTGGACACGTCCTCGGGACTGCTGACCGACCTCTACGAGCTCACCATGGCCGCGGCCTACGTGGCCGAGGCGATGGCCGAGAAGCCGGCCACGTTCAGCCTGTTCGTCCGCGACCTCCCGCCGGCCCGCGGCTACCTGGTGGCCGCCGGCCTGGACGCCGTCCTGGAGTACCTCGAGACCCTGCGCTTCACCGGCGAGGACGTGGACTACCTGGGCGGTCTGGGCCTGTTCGGCCCCGAGGTGCTCGACCGGCTGGCCGGCCTGCGGTTCACGGGCTCGGTCCGGGCCATGCCGGAAGGGACGGTGGCTTTCGCCGGGGAGCCCCTGCTGGAGGTGACGGGGCCGGTCGTGGAGGCCCAGCTGGTCGAGACGTTCGTGCTCAACCAGGTCACGACCGAGACCACTCTGGCGTCCAAGGCGGCGCGCTACCGCCACGCGGCGAGGGGCCGGCCGCTGGTCGATTTCGCCTTCCGCCGGGCCCAGGGGCTCGACTCGGCCATGAAGCTGGTCCGGGCCGTCGCCATCTGTGGCCTGGCCGGCACCAGCAACGTGGCCGGAGGCCGGCGCCACGGCGTGCGGGTGAGCGGGACGATGGCCCACTCCTTCGTCCAGGCCCACGCCGACGAGACGGCGGCGTTCCGGGCCTTCGCCCAGCTGTTCGGGGCCCAGACGGTGCTGCTGGTCGACACCTACGACACCGCCCGCGGCGTGGAGCGGGCAATCGGGGTGGCCCGGGCACTCCGGGAGGCGGGGCGGCCGGAGCCGCGGGGCATCCGCCTGGACTCGGGAGACCTAGCCGACCTGGCCCGCCTGGCCCGCCGCCGGCTGGACGAGGAGGGCTTCCCCGACATGCGCATCCTGGCGAGCGGGGGTCTGGACGAGCACCTGATCGAGGACATGGTGGCGGAAGGTGGCGCCCCGATCGACGGCTTCGGCGTGGGCTCGGACATGGGCGTGTCGGCCGATGCGCCCGTCCTCGACTCCGTCTACAAGCTGGTCGAGTTCGACGGGAGGCTGGTGCGCAAGCTGTCCTCCGGCAAACAGACGTGGCCGGGCGCCAAGCAGGTGTGGCGGCGGGACGGCTGGTCGGGCGACGTGCTGGCCCTGGCCGGTGAGCCGGCCCCCGGCCCCGACGCCACGCCCCTGCTGGTCGAGGTCATGCGCGACGGCGCCCGCACGGAGGCAGGCCGGGCCACCCTGGCCGACGCCCACGACCGGTTCGAGCAGCAGTGGGCCGGCCTGCCGGAGGCGGTCAAACGGCTACGCGATCCGGCCGGTTCCGAGGTCGAAATCTCTTCCGGACTCGACCGGGCGGCGAGAGAATGGGACCAGGATGGCTGAGTACGACCCCTCGACCGCCCTGCTGGTGGTCGACATGCAGAACGACTTCGCCGACCCGGCGGGTGGCCTGTACGTCCGGGGCGGCGAGGAGCTGCTGGCCCTGGCCAATCGGGAGATCCGCTCGGCCACCGAGGCCGGGGCGGTGGTCGTCTACACCCAGGACTGGCACCCTCCGGCCACGCCCCACTTCGCCAAGGACGGGGGCGTGTGGCCCGTGCACTGCGTCGCCGGCAGCTGGGGGGCGGAGCTGGTGCCGGGACTCGACGTCGCCGGCCCCGTCATCCGCAAGGGGGTCGGGGGCGAGGACGGCTACTCCGGCTTCACCGTGCGGGACCCCGTCACGGGTGACGAGGAGCCCACCGGCCTGGCCGACCTCCTGCGGGAGCGGGCCGTCGAGCGCGTGGTCATCGCCGGCCTGGCCACCGATTACTGCGTGAAGGAGACCGGGCTCGACGCAGTTAGAGAGGGGTTCGCCACCGCCGTGCTGGCCGACGGCATCCGGGCCGTCGACCTCCAGCCGGGCGACGGCCGGCGCGCCCTGGAGGACCTGGCCCGCGCCGGCGCCGAGATCGTGGAAGGCGGCCGCTGACGGAGGCGCCCGTCAGCGGCCACACCTCCCCGCCGCTCAGGCGCCCGGGGCCAACCCCGCGCAGGCGTAGACGGTCAGCGTCTGGTTGGGCGTCAGCACGGTCTGGGCCACCGGGAGGGTGACGGACCGGCCGTTCCCGGTTACGGTGACCGATCCGCCCACAGTCGCCCCGGCCGTCCCGGTCGTGACCTGGGCGGCCAGTCCTCCTGTGCCCGCGGGGCACGGGACGGGCGCGATGGTGGGCGGGACGACGATGAGCCCGGCGTCGGCCAGCGTCACGGTCACGGTGAGGGTGACCGTCTCCCCCGCCGGGCCGGTGACGCACTGGTTGGCTCCCACATCGGTCTGCTCCACGCAGACCTCCACGGGCACGCCGGGCACCGGGACCGGGCCGAGGGTCACCGACACCGTCGTGGCCGCCAGCGCGGTGCCGCCCAGGGCCAGAACTGCGAGAAAGGCGCCGATGGCGGCGACCGCCGGCCGGGTGAGTCGTTTCATGCTGAAAGGTCCTCCTGTCGAGATGCTCGGGTCTGCACGGCGCGGGTCACCGACATCGGCCGGCGCGAACGCCGACCCCGGTGCCCCGCGAGGACTTCCGACCGGCACCTGACAGCTCCCCAGCGACGTTCACACTCTACGACCGTTTTGTCCGATTTGTAAAGCCTGTCCGTAAATGAATCGCGGCGTTGACATGCGGCCGGTTGATGCGCACCATGGGAGATCGGCGGGCTGGGAGGCGCATGAAACTTCGTCGGTTCCTGGGAGCGATGACGGGCGCCGCCTTGCTCGTCACCCTGGTTCCGGCCGCGGCCGTAGCGACCCCGCCCGCCACTCCGACCTTCGGATCGGCACCCGTCGACTCCTACGGCGCCTACCCGCTCTATGCATGCGACGCAGCCGACCCCCGGCGCGCCGGTGCCGAAGGCTTCCGGAGCATGGTGTTGGCCGCGTACTCGGCGTCGTGGTCGGGAGCCCTCTGGTCGCCGTGCAACAGCCCGGAGCACATCTCGACGTCGCTCCATCATGCCGGGCGGGCGTGGGACTGGTTCGTCACCGCACGGGGGAACCGAGCAGGCAGCTCCGAGCGCGCCGTCGCCGACGAACTGCTCGCCTGGTTGCTCGATCCCGTGGACGGCGTCGCTCACGCACGGGCCCGACGGTTGGGGATCGTGGAGATCATCTGGTTCGACCAGCGGTGGTCGGCCCACACGAAGGCCTGGCGCCCTTACAACCTGCAAGGCTGTCCGGACCCGGCGGCGTCCAATACCGGATGCCACCGTGACCACGTCCATTTCGGGTTCAGCGCCGCCGGGGCCGACGCCAACACCAGTTGGTGGCGAGCAGAGGTCGGATGGGTGATCTCGTCGCTCGACACTCTGATCATCGGCACGTTGTCCGGCCTGATCGACCAGTCCGCCGGGATCCTTCCGCCCGCCCCGGCCTAGGTGGGGGCCCGGCAGCTTCCGGGTCGCATCGCCGAGGGGTGGGCGCTGAGGGACTCGAACCCCCGACCGCATCCTTGTAAGGGATGTGCTCTTGCCAGCTGAGCTAAGCGCCCCGTACCGGGACCAAGGCTACCGGGGTGGGAAGGCTCGGCCGAGCTGGATGAGGGCGGTCGTCGCTTCGGGCAGCAGCTCGGGCAGGTCGTTGGGCGGGAACCAGCGGGCGGCGGTGATCTCCGGCGAGTGCGTGGTGCCCTCGGGCTGGGCGGAGCCCTCGGCCAGCCGGGCGGTGAAGATGACGTCCACCCGGCGCATGGCTGGCTCGATGACCATGGTGGGCACGCCGTCCAGCTCCACATCGATGCCCAGCTCTTCCTGGAGCTCACGGCGGGCGGCGTCGGCCGGGTCCTCGCCCCGGCGGAGCAGGCCTCCCGGGAACCCCCAGCCACCCCGGCGGTAGGACTGGCGGACCAGGAGCAGGTGGCCGTCCGCCCGCTCGACCACGCAGATCGCCCCAACGTGGAACGAGGGGGTGGCCCGGCGGATGAGGAACGTCCGCACCGCCTGGGGCAGGCGCTTGTAGCCGGCGAGGAGGACGGTCTGGGACCGCCGGGTCAGGGCCAAGGCCGGTCGCCTACGCCGCGGTGGCCGGCACGGGGAAGCTCCTGCGGGCCTCCAGTGCCTCGGCCAGCAGTTCGGGCGTGGCCGCCGCCACCGGGACCCTGCGGTCGGTCCAACCCAAGGTCACCAGCTCCCGGCCACCGGCCTCGGTCACGCGGGCCCCGGCCTCCTGGCAGACGAGCATGCCGCCCAGGTAGTCCCAGGGGCTGTGGGCGTGGACGCTGCAGTCGATGTAGGCGTCGAGGTGCCCGCAGGCCACGGCGCACAGGTCGAGGGCCGCCGCGCCCAGGGCCCGCATCTGGCGCCAACCGAGGTCGGCGGGCGGGTACCCGGTGAGGCCGAGCACCGCGTCGTCCAGGCGGGAGCAGGCGGTCGGCGCCAGGGGGCCGCCGTTGCGCAGGGCGCCCTCGCCCCGCACCGCCTCGAACCGCTCGCCCGTGGCCTGGTTGACCACCAGGGCCACCCGGGCGCCCCGTTCGTCGACCACGCACAGGCTGGTGGCGAACCAGGGCAGGCCCCGGGCCGCGTTGGTGGATCCGTCGACGGGGTCGAGGGCGACGACCAGGTCGCGTCCGGTGTCGTGGGGGCCGGTCTCCTCGCTGAGCACGCCCAGGCCGGCGCCCCGCAGGACCTCCAGCGCCGCCCGGTCGGCGGCCAGGTCGGAGTGGTACTGGCCGGGCCGGGTGCCGGCCGGCCCCCAGTCGCCCAGGACGTCCAGCGCGGCCCGGACCGCCGCCGCGGCCTCGGAGAGCACGGCGAGGAGTGCGTCGTCGGTCACCCCGCGGAACGCTACTGCGGCGAGGAGGTAGGCCCGCCGCATCCCCTACGCTCGACCCGTCGCTCCATCTGTTGCAGGAGGTAGTGGTTGGCCGCCATCGACGTGGCCGGGTACGTCGCCGAACTCAAGGACCATGCCGTGGACCACGGCTTCCACGTCCACGACGAGCGCCATTTCGTGGAGACGTACTCGCTCCGCCAGGTCTGGGAGGTCGACCTCCACCCCGAGGAGGGGTGCGGCGGGCCGCTCGACCTCCATCTGGCCCTCGAGGTCGAGCCCCGCATCCTCCTGGCCTTCGAGGACGTCGTCTCCAACCTCCCCGACGACGACGAGCCGGCCGACGAGTTCCAGTTCCCGCTGACCTTCACCTGGGCCCTCCCGCCCCTGCCCACCGGGCCCGACCTCCTCGTCCTGGCCACCGACCTGGCCGGCGTGGGCGGTCCCGAGCTGCCGCTCGAGGTCTCGGCCATCGACTCCTTCGGGTCGGTCACCGACGCGCCCGAGCGCAGCCTCACCATCGTCGCCCGCCAGCAGGTGTCGCTGGCCAAGGTGTGGGGGGGCGAGGAGCTGCTGTGCGACCTGCTCGACCGCTGCCTCGCCGTCAGCCGCTTCCTGCTTGAGCGGGCGCCCGCCTGGGGGGTCTGATCCTGTGAGGAGAAGTCCCTTGACACCAGGGGGCCTTCTCCTTACAGTGGGCCTCGGAGTCCCAAGGGGGCAACCCAGAGACCGGCTCTCGGGCCGGAGGAAGGGAAACTTTCTCGGGACTCCACTCTTTTGCCGGGCGCGGCGAACATACGTTCGATAGAATGACGGCCATGACCCGGCCGGCCGGCGACGTGGAGCACGTGACCTATCTGCTCCGACTCGGCTTGCCGCACGCTCAGGTGGCCCGCCGTACCGGTATCCCCCTCAGCACCGTGCGCACGTGGATCCGCAACGATCCCGTCGCCACACTTTCCAAGCGGCTGGCGACCGCCAACCACACGGCCTCTGAAGCCGACACATGCTCCTACGTGGTGGCAGTGCCCCGCCCGGCGTACGCTTATCTTCTCGGCCTCTATCTCGGCGACGGTTGTCTGACCGGCAACGAGAAGGACGTCTATCGGCTGCGCATCGTCCTCGACGTACGGTATCCGTCGATCATCGCCGAATGCGCGGCGGCGATGGCGCAGG
>JBOGIE010000188.1:0-6117 GCA_050742435.1 Acidimicrobiales bacterium
ACTCTCCATCGCCCTGACGGCGGCGCTGGCCGGCACCGCGATCGCCGTCGCCGTGGGCACCACATCCCGGGAGGCACCCGTGCAGGTGGCGACTGCACCCTCGTCCTCCGTCCCCACCCCGACCAGCGGCTCCACGTCGACCACCTCGACGTCGACCTCCACCAGTACCTCGGTGCCGGTGCCTCCCACGACCACCGTGGTCGACGCTTCCCTCCGCCCGGGCGACAGCGGCCCCGCCGTGCTCGCCCTCCAGCAGCGGCTGCGCAGCCTCGGGTACTGGCTGGGCACACCCGACGGGAGCTACGGCCTGCTGACCGAGCAGGCCGTCACCGCTTTCCAGAAGGTCGAAGGCCTGTCTCGGGACGGCATCGCCGGGCCCGCCACCCGGGCGGCCATCGACGGCGCCTCCCGCCCGACCGGTCGCAGCACCGGCGGCGACCTGGTCGAAATCGACAAGGCCCGCCAGGTCCTCCTCGTCATCCGTGACGGCAAGGTGGCCTGGGCGGTCAACACCTCGACCGGCACCGAGAAGCCCTACCGGGTGAACGGTCGCACCGAGCTGGCCGACACCCTGCCCGGCCGGTGGACGGTGGACTGGGTCGTTGACGGTGTCGACGACGGCGAACTGGGTGGCCTGTACCGGCCCCGCTACTTCCACAACGACGGTATCGCCGTGCACGGCTACTCCGACGTCCCGCCGTATCCCGCCTCCCACGGCTGTGTCCGGGTGACCAACGCGGCCATGGACTGGATGTGGGCGGCCGACATCCTTCCCATGGGCTCCCCCGTCTGGGTCCACTAGCAGCCACGCCCAGGGGCCCGGAGCGAAGCGGCCAGACAACTTCCCCTAGTGTCATGCGGGTCATGGTGTCCCGACGGCGTCGTGGAGCCACGCGGGCGGGCGTTGCTGTGCTGGGCCTCCTGCTCCTCGCGCTCCCGGCCAGGGGGGCGTCGGGGGCCCCGGCCGACGACCTGGCCGCGGCCCAGGAGCGGGCCAACCGGGCGGCGGCCGCCCTGTCCGAGGCCGAGGAGGAGACGGCCCGGGCCGACGACACCGTCGCCCATCTCGAGACCCGGGTGGCCCGGGTCGACGCCCGAGTGGCCGAGGTCCGCGACCAGGTGCGCCAGCTGGCCGTGCGCCAGTACGTCTCCGGGACATCGAGCATCACCCGGCTGTTCCGGATGGCCGACGCCAACCAGGTGGTCCGGGCGCAGCAGTTCGCCAGCGTGATCGCCGAGACGTCCACCGACGCCCTCGAGCGGTACCGGGCCGACAAGGAGGACCTGCGGGTCGAGGTGGCCGCGCTGCAACGCGAGCAGCAGGCCCGGGCCGCGACGCTCGACGACCTGCGCCGGCGCCAGGGCGAGGCGGTCCGCGAGCTCGACCGGCTGGCCCGCGTGGCAGCCGAGGCCCAGGCCGCCCGGGAGGAGCAGCACCGCCGGGCCGAGGCCGCGGCCGCCGCGGCCGCGGCCACGACTCCCACTTCCGGACCTCCCGCCTCCACCGCCCAGCAGGAGGCCGGCGCCCCGGCGACCACCGCGCCCGCCGCTCGGGCCACCACGCCGACCACCCGGGCACCGGCACCGGCGCCGCCCGTGGCGTCAGGTGACTGGATCTGCCCGGTGCAGGGGCCGCTGGCGTTCAGCAACGACTACGGCGCCCCCCGTGGGGGCGGATCCAGCCACATGGGGAACGACATCCTGGCCCCACGGGGCACGCCCGTGGTCGCCAACGTGGGCGGGGTGGTCACCCAGCGGAACGGGGCGGTGAGCGGCCTGGCCTACTTCCTGGCCGGCGACGACGGGAACCGCTACTTCGGCGCCCACCTCGACTCCTTCGGGGCCAGCGGCCGGGTGGAGGCGGGCACGATGATCGGGCGGGTGGGCACGACAGGTGACGCCGCCGGCACCCCGCCCCATCTCCATTTCGAGATCCATCCGGGTGGCAGCGGCTACACGAACCCGTATCCCACGCTCACGAAGTACTGCTGACCGGCGCCGACCGGTACCGTCGGCATCGGATGTCGACCATCGTGCGGGCCCGGGGGCTCACCAAGCGGTACCCGGGCGTCACCGCCCTCGACAGCGTCGACCTCGACCTGCCGCCCGGGCGGGTGGGCCTGGTGGGGGCCAACGGGGCGGGCAAGACCACCCTGTTCCGCCTCCTGCTCGGCTTGAGCCGGCCCGACGCCGGCACCGTCGAGGTCTGCGGCCTCTCGGTGGCCGAGGACCCCGTCGGGGTGCGCAGCCGCATCGGCTACATGCCCGAGCACGAGTGCCTCCCCCTCGACCAGACCGCGGCCGACGTGGTGGCCAGCTTCGGCGAGCTCGGGGGGCTGCCGGTCCGGGCCGCCCGCCAGCGGGCGTCGGAGGTGCTCGACCTCGTCGGCCTGGACGAGGCCCGCTTCCGCCCGGTGGGTGGGTTCTCGACCGGCATGCGCCAGCGCACCAAGCTGGCCCAGGCCATCGTCGCCGACCCGGCCCTGGTCCTGCTCGACGAGCCCACCGCCGGGCTCGACCCGTCCGGGCGGGAAGAGATGCTGGCCCTCGTCGACCGGCTGGGGTCGTTCGGCATCGCCGTCCTCCTCGCCACCCACCTGCTCGACGACGTGGCCCGGGTCTGCGACCACGTGGTCATGCTCGACGCCGGGCGGCTGGTCACAGACGCACCGACCACGTCGCTCCTGCACCAGACGGGCACCGTCATCGTCGACGTCGGCCCGGCCGCGGTGCCGGCCCTCACCGCCGCCCTCTCCGCCCGGGGCATGGGCGTCACCGCCGACGGGTCCGGGACGGCCGAGGTCACCGTGGCCGACGAGACCGACCTCGACACCATCCGCGACGTGGTCGCCGACCTCGGCCTCCCCCTGCACCGGCTGACCAACCGGCTGACCTCGCTCGACGAGGTCTTCGTCGACCGGGCCCCGGCATGACCGGACCGGGAGGCCGGTCCATCGAGCATTCCCTGGTGCAGCGCCCCGCAGGGACGGTGGACCAGTGACATCGGTCCCCACCGGCGCGGTCTACGACCGCGGGTACCGGCCGTACGAGGGGTCGCGGGGCGGCCGGCGGGCGGCGACCGCCGCGCTGTACCGGACGTCGCTGCGCCGGGCCATCGGCCTGCGCCGCCCTTGGCGCCAGAAGGTGGCGCCCGCCGCCCTGCTGGCCATCGCCGTGGTCCCGGCGGTGGTCAACGTCGGCGTGGCCTACCTGACCCGCGACACGCCGGCCCAGGGCGTGGAGTTCATCACCTACCGGGAGTACGTGGGCGTGTCCAGCGCGCTGCTGCTCTTCGTGGCCCTGGTCGCCCCCGACCTCGTCTGCCCCGACCGGCGCCAGCGGGTGCTGTCGCTCATCTTCGCCCGCCCGCTGACCGGGCCGGACTACGCCCTGGCCAAGGTGGGCGCCATCTTCACCTGCGTGTTCGCCTTCTCCTACCTGCCCCAGGTCGTCCTCTATGTCGGGCAGATGCTGGTGAGCGACGGGGCCCTCGACTACCTCAGCGACAACACCGCCGTGCTCTGGCAGGTGCCGGTGGCCGCCGCCCTGCTGGCCCTCTTCTACGCGGTCCTGGGCGTGGCCGTGGCGTCTCTGACCACCCGCCGCATGGTGGCGGGCGCCACCCTGCTGGGCGTCACCCTGATCTCCTCCAGCGTCTCGGCCATCCTCGTCCAGGCCTCCAGGGGGGAAGGGGCGGCGGAGGGCCATCCCGCCGCCCTGCTCAACCTCCTGGCCCTGCCCCTGCGGGTGCGGGACCTGGTCTTCCTCGGCCGGCTCGACGAGGACTCGCCGCTGTCGGGGCTTCCGGGCGGAGGCGCCCTGGCCATCGCCTGCTACGCCGTCGTCGTCGCCGGCTGCCTGGCCGTCATCCTGACCCGCTACCGCTCGGTGGAAGCATGAGCGGAGCCGCCGGCCGGGGGGACCCGGCGTTCGTGGCCGACGCCACGGTGGAGGTCCAGGACACCTCGGTCTGGTTCGGGCAGAAGGTGGCGCTGTCGGAGCTGTCCTGCTCGTTCGGCCCGGGGGTGACCGGCCTGCTGGGGCCCAACGGCGCGGGCAAGAGCACGCTCATGCGGGCGGTCACCGGGCTGATCGGCGTGAACACCGGCCAGGTGCGGGTCGAGGGGCGGGACCCCCGCACCGACCGGGACGTCCACCGGCGCATCGCCCTGGTCCCCGAGGACGAGGCGGTGCCCGCCCAGCTCACCGCCCGGGAGCTCGTTCGCTACGTCGCCGACCTCCACGGCGTGCGGGATCCGGACGCCGCGGAGCAGGCCCTGGACACCGTCGAGATGCTCCCCGCCGCCGACCGCCGCCTGCGCGGGTTCAGCAAGGGCATGCGCCAGCGGGCCAAGGTGGCCGCCGCCCTGGTGACCGACCCGCCCGTGCTGGTGCTGGACGAGCCGCTCAACGGCGCCGATCCCGTGCAACGGGTACGGCTCACCGCCCTGTTCCGGCGCCTGGGAGCGGAGGGCCGCACGGTGATCGTCAGCTCCCACGTGCTGTCCGAGGTCGAGCGGCTGGCCGACCGGGTGCTGGTCCTCATCCACGGCCGGCTGGCCGCGGCCGGCAACCACCGGGCCATCCGCGACGCCATGGACGACCGCCCCCGCCACGTCCTGATCCGGGCCGACGACGCCCGCCGGCTGGCTGCCGCCCTGCTGGACCTCGACACCGTGGCCGGCGTGAGCCTGAGCGACGGCGGCCTGGTCGTGACCACCGACCGGGCCGGCGACCTGGCCGTGGCCGTCGCCCCCGTCGCCCGCAGGCTCGGGGTCCGCCTGCGCGAGGTCCGCCCGCTCGACGACTCCCTGGAGAGCCTCTTCCGGGAGCTGGTGCGGTGAAGGCGGCACGGGTTCGCTCGCCGTTGGAGGCCATCGTCGCCTACACCTTGCGGGCCTGTGTACCGTCCCGGCGGGCCGTGCTGCTGCTGCCCGTGGTCGGAGCCGTGCTGTTCGGCCTGCTGTCCCGCGTGCCGGACGAGCCGGCGGTCACCGCCTTCGCCCAGGTGGGCGCGGGCGCCATCCACACCCTCATCCTCCCCATCACCTGCCTGGTGATCGGCGACGCCCTCCTGGGCGCCGAGGTCCGGTCCGGGGTGTTCGCCTTCACCTGGCTCAGCCCGGTCCCGTACCAGACGATCGTCGCCGGGCGGTGGCTAGGGGGCTGCCTGATCGCCGCCGCCGTCCTGGCCCCCTCGGCTGCCCTGGCCGCCATCCTGGCCGGTGCCCCGTCCAGCGCGGGGCCGGCCGTGGTGGCGGTGGTGGCCGGCGCCGCCGCCTACCTGGCCCTCTTCCTGGCCGCGGGGGCGACGTTCCGGCGCCCGGTCGTCTGGTCGCTGGCCCTGGTGTTCTTCATCGAGCGCCTGCTCGGCGCCGCCCTCACCGGCGTGGCCCAGCTGTCGCCCGGCTGGCTGGCCCAGGCCACCCTCGTCGGCCTGACCGATCCGGGCGCCGACCTCCAGCGGGAAGGGATGCCGTCGGGATGGGCGGCCGTGGGCCGGTTGGTCGTCGTCACCGCCGCCGGCCTGGCCCTGGCCGGCTGGCGGCTGCGCCACCTGCGCCCGGCGTCGGCGACCGACTGAAAGCTACGGCGTGGGGGCGGGGCGGTTGACCGGGTGCTCGTCGCCGTAGTGGTGGCGGGGGATGACCGGGGCGTCCCGGCCGGTGCCCCGGGTGCGGCGCGAGGACGAGTCGTCGTCGCCCGAAGCCTCCTCGTGGTACTCCTCCTCGACGTTGACGCTCCACACGTCGTGGCTGGTACCGGTGGCGATGTTCTCGGCGGTGAGCATGGCCGTGTACATGGAGTGGTCCTGGTTGTTGTAGCGGTGCATGCCGTTGCGCCCCACCGGGTGGACGTTCGGCGCGCAGTCGTTGAGCCACTCCACGATGCGGGCCACGTTGGCCTTGTAGTGCTCGTCGTAGAACGGGTACGCCTTGGGCATGCGCACGACGTAGCCGGCCTCGACCTTCTCCGGGTCGACCAGGTTGAGGATGCCGAGCTCCCGCTTGCCCTGCTCGATCAGCTCCTCATCGGGCTTGGTCCACGTCTCGTCGCCCTCGAAGACGAAGAACTCCAGCCCGAGGCAGGTCCGCCCCTCCTTGACCAGGTACGGCG
>JBOGIE010000189.1:0-6071 GCA_050742435.1 Acidimicrobiales bacterium
GCCCCGAGGACCGGAAGCGGCGCAGGACGCCGCGCTCCCGGTGGGTGGCCAGGTGGACCGGGATGGTGATCAGCCCGAGGGCGGCGAGGACGACGCCGACGTAGCCGGCCAGGTAGTGGTCGTCGGGGGCCACCCCGCCGAAGTCGGGATCGGGCCCCTGGCCGAACACCCCGGCCAGGACGAGCACGGTGGCCAGCGGGAAGCCGATCAGGCCCACCGCCACCATGGGCTCCCGCAGCAGCAGTCGGAGCTCGGCCCGGGTGAGGCGGAGGGTCGTCCGCACCCGGCCGTGGCCGGGCAGGGTGCGGGGGACGGACGGGGCGAGGACGGTCATCGCTGAGCCTCCTGGTTGGTGAGGGCGACGAACCGGTCCTCGAGCGAGGGCAGCTCGGCGCGCAGGTCGATCGGGGGACGGCCGGCGGCCACCAGATGGGCGCCGACGTGGGCCAGCACCGGCCCGGTGCCCACCACCCGGACCTCGACGCCGTGGCGGTCGACCCGCTCCACGCCGGGCAGGCGGCGGAGGGTCGACACGTCGAGGCCGGCGTCGGTGAAGAGGACCGTGGTGGTGCCGCCCAGGGCCTGGACGATGGAGGCCGGGGTGCCGTCGGCCACGACCCGCCCCTCGTCCAGGACCACCACGTGGTCGCAGAGGCGCTCGGCCTCCTCCACGTCGTGGGTGACGAGGACGACGGTGGTGCCGGTGTCCCGGACCCGGCGGACGACGTCCCAGGTGCGGCGGCGCCCGACCGGGTCGAGGTTCTGTGTCAGCTCGTCGAGGAAGACCAGCTGGGGCCGGCCGACCAGGGCCAGGGCGACGAAGAGCCGCTGGCGCTCGCCCCCGGACAGGGCGGCAAAGGGGCGGCGCCACAACCGCTCCACGTCCCACTCCTCGGCCAGCTCGTCCAGCGGACGGGGTGCGGGGTGGAAGGAGGCGAACAGGCGCAGGGCCTCGCCCACCCGCATCCGGTCGGGCAGGGCGGCGTTCTGGAGCTGGGCGCCGACCAGGCGCCGGAGTCGGTCGCCGGACGCCGCCGGGTCGAGGCCCAGGACCCGCACCGAGCCGCCGTCGGCCCGGCGCAGCCCCTGGAGGATCTCGACCGTGGTGGTCTTGCCCGCCCCGTTGGTCCCGAGCAACCCGAACAGTTCGCCGGCCGCCACGTCGAAGGACACACCATAGAGGACCTGGGTGGGGCCGTACCGCTTCCGCAGGCCCCGGACGGTGACGACCGGGCCCGACGCGGAATCGGTGGAGGTGGAGGTGGAGGTGAGGGTCTGCGTTGCCATGACCCGATCGTGCGCCTCGGCGGGCCGGCGCACATCGGGTCCAGGGCGCTACGTCCTCTCCGGCCCCGGGCGGGGCTCGACGATCCCGTGGTCGTAGGCGAACACGATGGCCGCTGCCCGGTCCCGGACGCCGAGCTTGGCGAAGATCGAGCCCACGTGGGTCTTGATCGTGGCCTCGCTGACGATGAGGGCCTCGGCCATCTCGCCGTTGGTCGCGCCCCGGGCCATGTGGCGGAGGACGTCGTGCTCCCGCTCCGTGAGCTGGTCGACCTTGGCCGCCTCGGCCAGGCGGGGACGCACG
Organism: Acidimicrobiales bacterium; assembly: GCA_050742435.1. Taxonomy (GTDB): domain Bacteria; phylum Actinomycetota; class Acidimicrobiia; order Acidimicrobiales; family AC-14; genus CADCTB01. Next base: position 1,589 of record JBOGIE010000189.1, read on the forward strand.
TTGGCCCGGAACGCCTGCAGCACCCGGGGCGCCACCCGGGGGTCGAGCCAGGCCGCGCCCCCGGCGACGGCCCGGGCCGCGGCCAGGAGATCCTCGGCGGCGGCGTCCTTGAGGACGAAGCCGGCCGCCCCCGCGTCCAGCGCCCCCCACAGGGCGTCGTCGTCGTCGAAGGTGGTGAGGACCAGGACCGGCGGCTGGTCGGACACCTGGCGCAGGCGCCGGGTGGCGGTCACCCCGTCCACCCGGTGCATGCGGACGTCCATCAGCACCAGGTCGGGGCGGTGGCGGGCGACGGCCTCGACCACCTCGTCGCCGTCACCACACTCGGCCACCACCTCGAAGCCGTCCTCGGGCCCGAGGATCCGGGCCACGCCGGCCCGGACGACGGGCTGGTCGTCGACGATGAGGACCGTGATCACGAGGGACCCGTGGCCATGGCGGCGGGGAGGCGGGCCTCGACCCGCCAGCCGTCGTCGGTCGGCCCCGCCTCCAGCTCGCCCCCCAGCGCCCGGGCCCGCTCCCGCATCCCGACCAGCCCGAAGTGGCCGTCACCGGTCACGGACTCGGGCGGCGCGCTGCGCCGGCCCCGGTCGGTCACGACCAGCCGTACCTCGTCGGCCCCGACGTCCACGGTGAACTCGACCCGGTTCTGGGGCGCGTGCCGGGCCACGTTGGTGAGCGCCTCCCCGGCGATGCGGTGGAGGGCGACACCGACCGCCCCGTCCAGGTCGGCGACGGGCGCCGGCACGGTGGCGTCGATGGCCAGCCCGGCCCGGCGGTAGTCCTCGACCAGGGCGGCGATGTCGGCCGACCCGGCCAGGGCGGGGTCGGTGCCCCGCTCGTGGGTCCGCAGGGCGGCGACCGTTGCCCGGATCTGGTCCAGGCTGGCCCGGCCGACCCGCTCGGCGTCGAGGAGGGCCCGCTCGGCCTCGTCGACGTCGCGCCGCAGCACGTGGCGGGCGCCGGTGACGTGCAGGAGCACGGCGGCCAGGGTGTGGCCGGCCACGTCGTGCAGTTCCCGGGCGATGCGGCGGCGCTCCTCGGCGACGGCCTGCTCGGCCAGGGCTCGCCGCGCCCGCTCCAGCTCGTCGATGAGGAGCTGCTGGCGGTGCAGCGCCCGGCCGAGGAGGAAGGTGAAGACGTTGGCGACCGTCCAGGGCGTCCAGGTGAACCCGGCGTCGGGCACCAGCACGGTGGCGATGAGGGGCGGCACGGCGGCGGCCACGGCCAGGACGAGGCCGGCGCGGGCCAGCGACCCCAGGTGCCAGGCCACGTACAGGACCATGACCGGCAGGAGGAACAAGGACACCTCGAGGTTGCCCGCCCGGCCGACGGCGAGGGTCACCGACCCGATGACGAGGGCGGCGAACAGCTCGGCCGGCATCCGGGGCATGAGGCCCCGGGCCGCGAAGGCCAGCAGCGCCGGCACCAGCAGGACCAGGTCCACGACCGACACGGTGTCGTCGGTCAGGCGGGCGACGGCGGTGATGGTGAGCGAGCTGACGACCAGGAACGGGAGCTCCTCCTGCCCCGTCGGCAGCTCGGGCCGGGCCAGGTCGGCACGCCACCGGCTCAACCAGTCCATCGATTGAGGCTACGGCCGCGGGGGTGGAGCGGGCATCGGCCCACGGGTGGAGCCGGAGTCTCCACCTCTGGGCGGGCGTTCAGCCCGACCATCCCGCCTCCCGGTCCTCGGTCTCGCTCCCGGCGGCGGCGGGGTCGGGCCGCCGCAGCCCGAGCGGCTCGATCCCCTCGTCGATCGTGTCGTCGCCCGGGGGGAGGCCGGTGCCCAGGTAGGTGGCGCGGCTGACCATGTTCGCGGCCGGCGGCGAGGCCAGCACGTGCAGGATGCCGGCGAGCACGACCGAGGTGATGTCGTTGATGGTGTGCAGGTTGACGGCCGCCCCGGTCAGGATGAACAGGATGCCCAGGGTCGACGCCTTGGCCAGCGCGTGCATCCGGGCCAGGGGGTCGCCGAAGCGAAGCACGCCCAGGGCGGCGAGGAGCACGAGGACGGCGCCGGCCAGGGTCAGCAGCTCGTCGATCATCCGCTCCGCCCCTCGATGAAACGGGCCATCATGCCGTTGGCGATCGGGCCCACGAGGGCGACGGCCACCAACGCGGGCAGGAACGCGCCGTTGCCGGTGTGGGCGGCGTGGGTGGCGATGGCACCCATACCCACGAGCACCAACCCGTTGAGGGCGATGATCCGGTCGGCCAGGGACGGACCCGCCACCAGCCGGTAGGCGAAGCAGGCGGCGGCCAGGGCCAGGACGACGAGGGCCGCCGCCGTCACGCCGCACCTTCCGTCGCGTCCGGTGCCGAGCCCACCTGCAGCCGGTCCGGGCCGCCCAGCACGGCCACCGCTAAGCCCTCCAGCCGGGCCACCGTCCGGCGGGCGTGCTCGACGTTGTCCAACAAGAGGAAGTGCACGTAGATGACCCAGGGGTCGCGGGTGGCCTCGACCGTCATCGTCCCCGGCGTCAGGGCGATCACGTGGGACATCAGGCTGAGGACCTCGTCGGACGGGTGCTCGAGCGGGTAGGCCAGCACGCCGGTGCGGATGCGGGAGCGACGGCTGAGCACCTGGCGGACCACGAGGACGGTCGACGGCACCAGCAGGGCGAGCACGTACAGGACGAGGCGGACGGCGCCGGCCAGGCTCACGTGGGGGCGCACCTCCAACTGCCGGTAGGGCGGGAAGGCGAGGAGCAAACCCACGGCCACGACGAGGCCGCTCAGGGCGTTGGCGACCGACACCTCGCCCCACGCCAGCAGCCAGAACACGACGAGGAGCGCAGCCCGGCGCATCCCCCTCACCGCCCGCCCACCTCGGCGACGTAGGCGGTGCGGTCGAGCAGCTCCCCGGCCGTCCGTTCGCTCAGCGAGTACAGCGGACCGGCCGCCGCGGCCACGGCCAGGGTGCAGGCGACCACGGCGGCGGTCGGCAGCAGCATCGCCGTCGGCCCGCGGCCCCGCGCCGCCACCTCCCGGACGGCGGTCGGCCCCGTGGCCGAAGGTTCCTCGACCGGGTTCCAGAACACGCCGGTCCAGATACGGATCATCGACAGGAGGGTGAGGAGGCTGACCAGCAGGCTGACGGCCACGATCGGGTACTGGCGGGAGGTGATGCCGGCGTCGATCAACGCCAGCTTGGAGACGAAGCCGGACAGGGGCGGGATGCCGGCCATGCTGAGCGCCGGCAGCAGGAAGAGCGCGGCCATCACCGGGGCCTTGCGCACCATGCCCCCCACCCGGGTCAACCGGCTCGATCCCCCCACCCGCTCGATCAGCCCGCTGACCAGGAACAGGGCGGTGGTGACCACGATGTGGTGGACCATCGAGAAGACCGCGGCGGCCACCCCGGCCACGGTGAAGAGGGCCAGCCCGAAGGCCAGGTAGCCGATCTGGCTGACGATGGTGAACGACAGGATGCGCTTGACGTCGTCCTGGGCCAGGGCGCCGAGGACGCCGACCACCATGGTGGCCCCGGCCAGGACCAGGAGCAGGGTGCCCGGCCGGCTGTCGACCGGGAAGAACAGGGTCTGGCTGCGGACGATCGCGTAGATGCCGACCTTGGTGAGCAGGCCGGCGAAGACGGCGGTGATCGGGGACGGGGCGATCGGGTAGCTGTCCGGGAGCCAGAAGAACAGCGGGAACAGGGCGGCCTTGATCCCGAACACCACGACGAGCAGCACGGCGAAGGCGTTGCGCAGGGCCGGGGGGAGGTCGCCCATCCGCCCTGCCAGGTCGGCCATGTTGACCGTCCCCGTCGCCGCGTAGACCAGGGCCAGGGAGGTGATGAACAGGGTGGACGCCAGCAGGCTGATGACCACGTACGTCGTCCCCGAGCGCACCTGTTCGTGACGCCCGCCGAGGGTCATCAGGACGTAGCTGGCGGTGAGCATCATCTCGAAAGCGACGAACAGGTTGAACAGGTCGCCGGTGAGGAAGGAAGCCGAGACGCCGGCGGCCAGGACGAGGTAGACCGACTGGAAGCCGACGTGGTTCCGCTCGGCCCCAGGCTCGGCGATGGCGTAGACCAGCACGCCGAGGAGCATCAGCGAGGCGACGACCAGCATGGTGGCGGCCAGGCGGTCGGCGACGAGCACGATGCCCATCGGCGCGGGCCAGTCGCCGGCATGGGAGACGATCGTCCCCTCCCGGTCGACCTCGACGAGCAACACCGCGGCGACCACGACGACGCTGGAGAGGACGCAGACTCCGATCACGCGCTGGGCCACCCGGGAGCGGCCCACCAGCACGGAGAGCGCGGCACCCACGAGGGGCAGCACGATGGGCAGGGGGACGAGCCAGGTCATCGGGCCTGATCCCTGATGCCGTCGCTCATGGCCTTCTCCTGGTCGTGGATCTCCTCGGCCAGGATCTCGGCCCGGGCGACGTCGCGGTCGCCGATGTCGTCCTCCACCTCGTCGTCGTGGGTCAGCAGCCAGTTGCGGTAGGCCAGGGCGAGGAGGAGGAC
>JBOGIE010000190.1:0-6063 GCA_050742435.1 Acidimicrobiales bacterium
CCGCCTACCTGGCCTCCCTCGAGCGCCTGAGCAGCCGCCGCCTGCGGCTGCGGTCGATCGCACCGGGCCACGGCCACCTCATCGACGATCCGGCCGCCCGTCTGGCCTCCTACGTGAGCCACCGGCTGGAGCGGGAGGCGGCCATCGTCGCCGCATTGGAAGGGGGCGCGATCACCATCGACCAGCTGGTCGACCAGATCTACCCCGACCTGCCCGCCGCGCTCCGTACCGCCGCCACCCAGACCACCCACGCCCACCTGCTCAAGCTGGCCGCCGAGGGCCGGGTCTCCGGCGCCGACGGCACCTGGCACCCCCGCGCCGCCTGACCCCCCTCGAACTGGTGACATCTCGTGTCGTCTACGACACCACGTGTCACCAGTTCGGTTAGGGGCTGACCGGGCCCAGGGCGGCCTCGACGGTGGACAGCAGGCGGGCGGTGCAGCCGGCCATGTCCACGGGAGGCAGCAGGTCGTCGGCGATGCGGTCGGCGGCGGCGGCGAACGCTGCGCCCGCCGCGCTGTGGGGGGCGGCGACGGAGAGGGGGCGGCCGGCGTCGTTGGCCTCGCTGACCTCGGGCTCGAGGGGAACCTGGGCGATCAAGGACACCCCCAGGTCCTCGGCCAGGGCCTGGCCCCCGCCCGAGCCGAACAGGGCGTAGACCTCGCCGTGCCCGCAGGTGAAGGTGCTCATGTTCTCGATGACGCCCAGCACCTTGAGGTACGAGCGGCGGGCCATGTCGGCCACCCGCACGGCCACCTTCTGGGCGGCCAGGGCCGGGGTGGTCACGACCAGCACCTCGGCCCGGGGCAGGATGCGGCCGAGGGCCATCTGCACGTCGCCCGTGCCGGGGGGCATGTCGAGGAGCAGGTAGTCGAGGTCGCCCCAGGCCACCTTGACCAGGAACTCCTCCAGCGCCTTGGCCAGCATGAGCCCCCGCCACATGATGGCCTTGTCCTCGTCGTCGACGACCAGGCCCATGCTCACCACCTTCAGCGTGCCCTCGCCCACGGGGATCTCGTGGGGCCGGATGAGCCCCTTGTCGCCCGCGCCGAGCCGCACGGTGAGGCCGAGCATGCGGGGGACGCTGAACCCCCAGATGTCGGCGTCGAGCACGCCCACGCTGAACCCGCGGGCGGCCAGGGCGGAGGCCAGGTTGACGGTGACGCTGCTCTTGCCCACCCCGCCCTTGCCGCTGGCCACGGCGACGATCCGGGCGGTGAGGGGGACCTCGGTGGTCGGGGCCCGGTTGGCCGCCGCCTTGCGGGCCCGCTGCATCACCTGGCTGCGCTGTTCCTGGTTCATCTCCCCGAAGTTGACCTTGACCCCGGTCACGCCCGGCAGGCCCTTGACCTTGGACTGCACGTCGTCGCGGATCTGGACCCGCAGCGGGCAGCCGGAGATGGTCAGGGCGACGGTGACCTCCACCCAGCCGTCGTCGTGGACGTCGACGCCCTTGACCATGTCCAGCTCGACGATGTCGGCGCCCAGCTCGGGGTCCACCACCCCCCGGAGGGTGGCCAGCACGTCGTCGCGGGTGGGCAGGGCGGCCACGACCTGGATTTTACCGGGCTTCGCCGGTAATATCGAACCCGTGGAGCAGACCGGCCGGCTCGACGTGCTCAAAGCCCTGGGTGACAACACCCGCTACGCCATCTACCTCGAGCTGGCCCGGTCGAGCTCCCCCCGCTCCACGGCCGAGGTGGCCGAGTCCCTCGGCCTGCACGCCAACACCGTCCGGCCCCACCTCGAGCGCATGCGGGAGGTCGGCCTGCTCGAGGTGCACACCGACAACCGGGGCTCCGTCGGCCGGCCCCAGAACCGCTACGCCCTGGCACCCGACGCCCCTTCCCTGGGCCTGGAGCCGCCGGCCTTCCCGGTGCTGGCCCACATGCTCAACGAGGTCGCCGCCGCCGCCGCCGCCCCGCCGGAGATGAGCGCCGGGGCCGGCGCCACCCAGGGCCGGGCCCTGGGCGAGGCCTACGCCGCCCGCCGCCCCCGCCCGGCCTGCATCGACGCGGTCACGGCCATGCTGGCCGAGCTCGGGTTCGACCCGGCCGTGGTCCGCGAGGACGGCCTGGCCACCATCGCCTTCACCCATTGCCCCTACGCCGAGCTGGCCGCCGCCCATCCCGAGATCGTCTGCAACCTGCACCGGGGCCTCGTCGAGGGGTTCCTGGAATCGATCGGCGGCGCAGGCGTTGACAGATTCCGGACGCTCGCCGACCGCGATCCCTGTCAGGTTGAGCTCTCGATCAGGTAATCTTGTACTCAGAGAAGTCTGTAGGAGGACCGAAACCATGCTCACGCTGACGGACACTGCATCGCTCAAGGTCAAGGAGCTCATCCAGGCCGAGGGTGACGAGGCCCTGGCCCTGCGCGTGGCCGTACGGCCCGGGGGCTGCTCGGGTTACAGCTACGAGATGTACTTCGACAAGGACTTCACCCCGGACGACACCCTCGCCGACGAGGGTGGCGTGCGGGTGGTGGTCGACTCGGCCAGCGCCCCCCTGCTCAAGGGTGCGTCGCTCGACTACAAGGACGGGCTGCAGGGCGCCGGGTTCGCCATCAACAACCCCAACGCCACCCGCAGCTGCGGCTGCGGCCAGAGCTTCAGCTAGACGGTTCTGCGCTGAGCCCCCCGCTCGGCCCCTACACGCCGGTCGTCCGGGCCGGCGACTGGTTGATCGTCTCCGGCCAGTTGGGCCTGCTCGACGGCGCCCTGGTGAACGGCGGCGTGGCCGCCGAGGTCCGCCAGGCCCTCCTGAACATGGCGACCCTGCTGGAGGCCGAGGGCGCGTCGCTGTCGTCGGTGGTCAAGACCACCGTCTTCCTGCGCCACATCTCCGACTACGCGGCCATGAACGAGGCCTACATCGAGGGATTCGGCGACCACCGTCCGGCCCGAGCCGCGGTGGCCGTGTCCGACCTCCCCATGCACGGCCTGGTCGAGATCGAGGCCTGGGCCTACGTGCCTGGGTAACATCCGCGGCATGGCGGCGGTGAGCGTCCTGGTGGACGACGCGGTACAAGGCCACTTTCCGCTCACCTGCGCCAAGACGGGGCGGCCGGCCGATCTCCTCGTGGCCGTGCGCCGGCCGGTGGCCGGCGACCTCGGCCTGTTGTGGTTCCTCGTGCTCCTCGGCCCGGGCGGCCTGGCGATGCTCATGCTGCTGGCCCTCCTGTTGCCTGGGGCGACATACCTGACGGTGCGTCTCCCGCAGACCGAAGCCGTGTACCGCCGGGACCTCCGGCTGGAGCGGCTGCGTGTCGCCGCCTTCGGCCTGGGCTTTGCCACGTGCGCCGGTGCCATGGTCACCCTGGGCCGCTTCCCCCTGGCCTGGCTCGGGCTGTTCGCCTTCTCCCTGGTCGCCGCCGTCGTCCTGCACACCCTGGTCTGGTTCCGGGCCGTTGATCTGAGCGTCGACCCCTCCGGCAGATGGGTCACCGTGGCGAGTGTCCACCCGGAGTTCGCCCGGGCGGTCGACGCGCGGGAGACGGCCCCTACGGCTGGCGGCCGGTGAGGGCCAGGAGCTCGGACTGGCGGTCGGCCCCCGGGGGCAGCTCGACCTCCGGCCCGAACACGCCGGCCGCTCGCCAACCGCCGACCTGGGGGGCCAGGAAGTCGTAGGCGAAATCGACCAGGTCGGGGGCGATGCGCTCGTCGGCCCCGATGGCCCTGGCCAGGTCCCAGCCGTGGACGACGTGGTCGCAGATCAGTTGGGACACGTACTCGCGGCCGGGGATGTCGCCGAAGGACACGTGGACGATCCGTTCGAGCGCCCCCTCCCCGCCCACCGCGGCCACCGCCTCCTCCGACGCCCGGGCCCATGCGCCCAGAGGGTCGTCACCCAGCTGGTCGCCGTCGAACCGGTCGCCCACCTGGGCGATGGTCAGACCGTCCAGCAACGGAGGAGCCCAAAGGTCCTCGACGACCAGGTGGTCGACCAGGACCCGGACGTCCCACTCGTCGTTCGGGGTCGGATCGCGCCACTGCTCGGGCCGGACGGCGGCGACGTAGCGCCCGAACCCCTCGACCGCTCGCCCGAAGAGACCGACGAGGTCGTCCATCAGGCGCTGTGGAGCCAGGGATCCCGCAGGTCGATGAACCGCTCCATCTGCATGGCGGCCATGTCGTCCTGGACGGCGGCGGCGTCCTCCGCCGACATCTCCGCCTGCTCTCCCTTGCGGGCCTCGGCCTCGCTGGTGAAATAGGCGACCTGGGCGAAGGTGCCGTCGCCCGGCCAGGCCATGAGCCCGCCGATCAGGTCGGGCCGGACCCGGGACAGGATCTCCTCCATCTTCGAGGCCCCGGCCACGATCTTGTCGCGGTCGCCCCGGCCCTGGATCACCTGGACGAAGCCGGCGTCGTCCGACCCGCCGCCGCCGAAGACGTCGACCTGCGGGCAGTTGCTGAACGTGGCGTCCCCGTCCAGGTGCTGCAGCGTCTCCGCCCACCACTCGCCCTGCTCGGGCCGGTCGCTGTTGGCCCGGGCCGCGTCCTCGGACTCGAACCGCACAAGGGCGATGTACGTCCCGTCCTCGGTCACACCCGCGGTGCTCCCCAGCCAACCGGTGGCCCCGGGCGCCAGGTCCCGCAACCACTTGTCGAGCTGGGCACGCAGAGCGTCCTTGTCCTTGACCCGTCCCTCGATGACCTGTACGAACATGCTGGCCTCCTTCGTGTCGTAGATGGCCTACACCTTTTGCAGGACGATGAGGTGTCGCATGGCGTCCTGGCCGAAGCTGCTCCGGCAGTTCTCACCCTGGGTGAGCAGCTCGCCCCGGTTCGGGAACGGGTACGAGGTCTCACCGTAGAACTGGTACACGATCGAGAAGAAGACCTGGCCGGCGTCCATCAGCCGCTGGTCGACCCGCCCCCGGAACTCCGCTGCCCCATCCGCTCCGGCCACGAAGGCGTTGGGGGCGGGGGCGTCGCCCGCCGGGTGGAAGGCGTCGAGGGGCAGGGTGCGCTCGACCCCCGGGCACAGCGGCTGCTCGGAGTCGGGCTGCAGGGTCCCCCAGAAGACCGAGTACAGGCCGCCCGGCACCAGGCCGGCGAACTGGAGCCGCACGTCGGTGCGGGGGCCGGTGGTGCGGACGGTCGAGGTGGCGGCGGCGGCCGACCACTCGCCCCACGTGGTCTCCAGGTTGATGCCGGCGTCGGTGAAGAGGGGGGCATCGGGCGACGAGTCGGCCGTGGGATTGCGCAGTGAGCTGCCCACGATCTCGAACACGTCGCGATTGAACACCTGGACGGCGTCGGCGGCATCGGGAGGCGCGGCCATCGCCGGCCCGCCAAGCGGCCCGGTCACCAGCGCCAGCCCGGCCACCAGCGCGGCCCAGGCACCTGCCAATTTCGGTCGTCGCATGAGGATCATGCCTCTCCGTCTCCCGGGAGGCGCCGCCGTTACGCCACGCCACGCGGAACCGCGGTAGTGGCTGCAGACACGTATTGGAAGCGAGGGGGTTCCGCGCTAGGCATGTCCTCACGGCGCGATACGGGGGGATACACATGGCAACGACGACGTTCCGCCGGGCACTGGCGTCCGGCCTGGGCCTTGGCCTGCTGCTGGCGGTGGGAGCGCCGGCGGGGCCGGGCTGGGGGCAGAACGGCCCGGAGGTGACCGCCGGCCGGGTCAGCGAGAACACCCGGTTCCAGCGGGAGAACAACGACCCGATCCGGGGCCGGGACATGCCCGGCCTCGCCGTGAACCCGTCCGACCCCCGGCACATCGTGATGATCGACGAGGACTTCCTCGCCGGCCAGTGCGACCACCACGTCAGCTTCGACGGCGGCCGGACCTGGGACAGCGGCCACCTCACCGTGCCCTCCGACTTCGCCGACCCGCCGTGCCGCACCTTCGACTCCGGCGGGTACGCCCACTTCAACAAGAGCGTGGCGTTCGGCTCCGGCCAGAACGTCTATACGACCTTCGCCTCCCACCGGGGCGAGCAGCAGCGCCCGGAGAGCAGGGTGGTCGCCGGCGAGGGGGATTCGGTCATCGTCAACCGCTCGACCGACGGCGGGCGCACGTTCGAACGCGGGGTCGTCGCCATCCAAGG
>JBOGIE010000191.1:0-6037 GCA_050742435.1 Acidimicrobiales bacterium
AGCTTCTGGCCCTGGAGGTCGAAGTGGAGGTCGCCCTCCTCGATGGCCTTGAGCGGGTCGCCGGGCTTGGCGTGCGACCAGGTCCCCCAGTCCCACACGATCACGTCGCCCCCGCCGTACTCGCCCTTGGGGATGACGCCCTCGAAGTCGAAGTACTCGACCGGGTGGTCCTCCACGTGGACGGCCAGCTGCCGGGCCTTGGGGTCGAGCGTGGGGCCCCGGGGCACGGCCCAGCTGACCAGCACCCCGGCCATCTCCAGGCGCAGGTCGTAGTGGAGGCGCCGAGCCCGATGGCGCTGGACGACGAACCGGCTGGACCCGCGGGGGGCGGTGCGCGACCCGGCGGGCTCGGCGGTGACCGTGAAGTCCCGTTTGGCCCGGTAGGTCCTCAGCCGCTCCTGCGGGTCGGCCCTCTCGACCTGCTCGCTCACATGAGTCTGTTTACCCGGCGCCGCTCTCGACCGTGTCCAGGGACCGGGTGAGCTCGGCCCGGTAGCCGAGGTCGTTCAGGGGCCCCAACACCTCGTCCAGGGGAACGTCGGACATCAGTTGTTGCGCTCGGCCGCGCTGATGTCGGCCAGCGCCGACTCCTCGTCGCGCTCGATGGCCAGGTCGCCGATGGAGACGATGCCGACCGGGCGGCGACCCTCGACCACCGGCACCCGGCGCACGGCCTTCTCCCGCATGATGCGGATGACGTCCTCGACCGCGTCGTCGGGGCCGACCGTGGTCACCTCGTGGGTGCAGATCTCGTTGAGCTTGGTGAACTGCGGATCGGCCCCCTCGGCGACGGCCCGGACCACGATGTCGCGGTCGGTCACCAGCCCGCACAGGGTGCCGTCGTTCATCACCAGCACGTCGCCGATGTCGGCGTCCCGCATGCGCTTGGCGGCGTCGGAGATGGGCGCCGATGCCTTCAGGGTCACCAGGTCCTCGGTCATGACGTCGCGTACCTTCTGTGCCATCGTCCGCGCTCCTTTTCCTGGGCTCCATGGGCGCGACTACCCACCCGTCCCTGCGGCCATGCCTCCACGTCGGCCACCACCCTCCGACCAGGGCGGTGGACCCCGTCAGGTGATGACCACGCCGGCCAGGTCCTCGCCCGGTGGGTACTGCGGGTCCATGTCCTCCAGGGTCTCCAGCAGGATGCGGGAGACCGCCCAGTTCCGGTACCACTTGCGGTCGGCGGGGACGACGTACCACGGCGCGGCGGCGGTCGACGTGCGGGTCAGCGCCTCCTCGAAGGCGGCCAGGTAGTCGTCCCAGCGGGCCCGCTCGGCCAGGTCGCCCTTGCGGAACTTCCAGTGCTTGGTGGGGTCGTCGAGGCGGGCCTGGAAGCGCTCGGCCTGCTCCTCCTTCGAGATGTGCAGGAAGAGCTTGACGATGCGGGTGCCGGCCGCGGCCAGGTTGGCCTCGAAGTGGTTGATGGACTCGTAGCGGGGGCGCCAGACGTCCTCGGGGACCAGCCCGTGGACCCGCACGACCAGGACGTCCTCGTAGTGCGAGCGGTTGAACACCACCACCTCGCCCTTGGCCGGCACCTTGGCGTGGACCCGCCACAGGAAGTCGTGGCTGCGCTCCTCCTCGGACGGCACCTTGAACGACACCACCCGGGAGCCGGCCGGGTTCAGGCCCCGGAACACGTGGTTGATCGTGCCGTCCTTGCCCCCGGCGTCGAGGGCCTGGAGGACGACGAGCAGCGACCGCTCGCCCTCGGCGTACAGCCGCTCCTGCAGCCCGGCCAGCCGGCCGTACAGCTCCTTGGCCGCCGCCTCGGTGGCCGCCTTGTCGCCCGGCGCACCGTCGGTGCTGCGGGTGTCCACCTTGCCCAGGTGGACCGTGCTCCCCGGCGCCACCCGCCAGCGGACCGACTCACCCTTCCTCGCCATGGCCGGAGGCTACCGGGGCCTAGGGCGCGAAGCGCCGGGGGTCGGCGGCGGGCCGCGAGCCGGTCGGCCGCTCTTCCAGGACCCACGCGGCAACCGTGCGCAGCGACGCCCCGCTGGCCAGGGCCAGCTGGCGCAGCCGGTCGAGGGCCTCCTCGGCCGTGCGCTGCTCGGTAGCGGCGATCACGCCCGTGGCCTGGGCGATCAGGGCCTGGGTCTCCATGGACTCGACCAGCCCGTCCACCATGTCCAGCGAGTAGGCGTACAGGGGCGACGTGGCGATGGCCTCGGCCGCGTAGTCGGCGATCGGCTGGGTCTGCGCCTGGCTGCTCTCGTCGAAGGCGTGGGGCCGGTGGGAGTACAGGTTGAGGGCGCCGACGCTGTGCCCCCGGGCGGCAAGCGGCATGGAAAGCACGCTGTTGATCTCGTGGGCCAGCGCCCCGGGGGCGAAGCGGGTGAAGCGGCTGTCGCGGTCCAGCACGTCGATCCGGATGACGTTGCCGCCGTTCATGGCGTCCAGGCACGGTCCCTGCCCGGTCTCGTACTGGATGAGGTCGATCTCCACGGTCAGCCGGCTGCTGACCGCGGCCGTCGTCGGCATCCCGTCGATCAGCATCATGACCCCGGCGGCGTCGCAGTTCGACACCGTCCGCTTGACGATCTCGACCGCGGTCTCCAGCTTGGCCGGGAGGGTGCGCTGGGTCCGGAGCAGTCTGGTCACCCGCCCCAGCTTCTCGGCGGCAACCTCGGGAAGGTCCTGCATCGTCGCTCCTGCTCGGTGGCGCCCAGCCCGGCTACCTGAAGCTGCGCGCCGTCCCCCTACCCCCCTTCGCCGCGGGGCGAACGCCATCCGGTGACGCAGACGTGGCCAGGAGGACGTCGACCTAGGCCCGGCCGGGGCGGGTGGGGCCCGCACCGGCTCCCATCTCCTCCAGCACGGCGGCGATCTCGTCGAGGCGGTCGTCGTCGAGCTCGATGGCGCCGGCACCGATCCAGTCGTCGAGCTGGCTGGGGCGGCGGGCGCCGACGATGGCCCCTTGGACCGCGGGCCAGGCCAGCGCCCAGGCCACGGCCAGCTCCGGCAGCGTGCACCCCAGCTCGCCGGCGATGGTCTGGAGGCGGTCGACCACGGCCAGGTTGGTGGTCAGGCCGGGCTCCTGGAAGTCGGGGTGGCTCGATCGCCAGTCGTCCTCGGGAAGGGACTCCGCCCGCTCCCGCGTGTAGCGCCCGGTCAGCAGGCCCGAGCGCATCGGGCTGTAGACGATCACGCCCGTGCCGTGGGCCTCGCACCACGGCAGGGTGGTGGCCGTCGCCCCCCGCACGAGGAGGTTGAGCTCGGGCTGGTAGGTGTCGACGTGGCGCACGGCCTCGCACGCCTCCAGCAGGTCCACGTCGAAGTTGCTCACGCCGATGTAGCGGACCTTGCCCTCGTCCACCAGGTCGGCCATGGTCGACCACGTCTCCTCGACCGGCGTGCCGTCCGTGGCCGGCCAGTGGATCTGGAGCAGGTCGAGCACATCCACGCCCAGGCGGCGGAGGGAGTCCTCGCACTCCCGCCGGATCGAGGCCGGGGCGCCCACGTTGGACACCGTCGTGGCGCCCTCCTCCCAGACCAGCCCGCACTTGGTGAGGACCAGCGGCCGCTCGTCCTCGGGGATCTGGCGCACCGCCCGGCCCACGACCTCCTCGGCCCGGCCCAGGCCGTAGGCCGCCGCGGTGTCGATCCAGTTGACGCCCAGCTCGACCGCCCGGTGGATGGTGGCGATGGACTCGGCGTCGTCCTGGGGGCCCCATCCTCCCTGCCAGCCGCCTCCGCCGATGGCCCAGGCGCCCAGGCCCACGCGGGTGATGTCCAGCTCGGTCTTGCCGAGGGCGGCCGTGGTGGCCGCGGTGCCGAGGGTGGTCATGATTGTTCTCCTGCGGTTCCGGCCGCCACGGCCCGGAGCCGGGCGGCGGTCTGTTCGGGGGCGGTGTCGTTCAGGAAGGCGCCCGCGCCCAACTCGGAACCGGCCAGGTACTTCAGCTTGTCCGCCGTGCGGTGCAGGGGCGTGAACTCGATGTGGAAGTGGCTGATGTGCTGGTGCTCGCCGCCGTCGGTCGGGGCCTGGTGCATGGACATCACGTAGGGAAGGGGGAATCCGAAGAGCCGGTCATACCCACGGATCACGGTTCGAAGCATCCCGGCCAGGGCCCGGCGCTCCGGGTCGGTCAGGTCGAGGAGGCTGGCGGCGTGGCGCAGGGACGTGACGTGCACCTCGTAGGGGAAGCGAGCGGCGAAGGGGACGAAGGCCAGGAAGCTGCGGTTGGAGGCCACGACCCTCACGCCGTCGGCCCGCTCCCGGGCCACCACGTCGCAGTAGACGCAGGTGCCGTAGTCCTCGATGTGGGCCCGGGCCACGTCGAGCTCCCGCCGGGCCCGGGGCGGGATCTCCGGGTAGGCGTAGATCTGCCCGTGCGGGTGGTGCAGGGTCACGCCCACGGCCACGCCCCGGTTCTCGAAGACGAAGACGTAGGCCACGTCGTCCCGCCGGCCCAGCTCGGCGTAGCGGTCGGCCCAGACCTCGACCACCTTGGCGACGCGGGCCACGTCCATCTCGGCCAGGCCCAGGTGGTGGTCGTCGGAGTAGACGACGACCTCGTTGGCCCCCGCCGACGGGGCGACCGGGTAGAGCGCCGAACTGCGCACCGCCGGCTCGGGCGGTTGGCGCACCAGCGAGGGGAAGCGGTTCTCGAACACCACCACCTCGAACGCGGGCAGGGGTATCTCGGTCGGTGGCTGGCCCTCGCGGGTGGGGCACAGGGGGCAGGAGTCCTCGGCCGGCAGGAACGTGCGGTCCTGCCGGGCGGTGGCGAACATCCGCCACTCCCCGGTGACCGGGTCGAACCGCCGCTCCGTCACTGTTCCCTCTGGTCGCTGCGCCGGCCGGCCCCTGAGGGCCAGCCGGCAGGGGCCTCCACTGCGTTCCGGCAGGGCCGGCAGTCCCGGCCGTCGGCTACGCTCCCGGGGGTCACTGGCCCACCTCTTCGGTCCAGGAGTAGGCCAGGAGGGTGCGACCGTCGTCCTTGAGGGTCGCCTGCTTGTGGAGGACCGGGCGGGGCTCGGCCGCCCAGCGCAGGACGTCGCCCAGGAGGGCGCACGCCGCGGCGTCGCCCGCGGCGGCCCGGTCGGTGAGCCGGTACTGGCAGAACACCAGCCGGCCCGGCCCCACGGCGTGCGAACCCAGCACCGTGCCGGTCATGGCCCCGGGGACGGGCTTGTAGGCGATCACGACGGGTGTGTCGGGGAAGGCCTGGCCCTGGATCCGGGACACCACGCTGGCCGACTGCACGGTGGAGTCCTCGGCCACGAGCACCGCCCGGCGGGGAAGGGAGGGCACCGCGCCGTGGTCGGTGGTGAAGCGGAACACGGTCGACCCCCAGACGGTGGTGAGGGCCGCGAGCTCGACCGGCACCGGGTAGTGGGGCGCGGCCTCGGCCGGCTGGGCCAGGACGATGACCACCTCGCCGGCGGCCAGCCGGTCGCGGACCTCCACGCCGGTGGTGGCGTCGAGGGCGTCCTCGGCCACGACGGTCGGGCCCTCCTCGCCCCAGGTGGCGCCGGAGGAGGCCAGGGCCGTCGCCGTGCGCCCGGCGCCCAGGATCCGCGCCCCGGTCGGCCGGCGGTCGGCGCCCACCACGTGGATCGGGTAGCGGTTCTCGGCGACCAGGCGCCCCTTCGACAACAGGCGGAGGACGAGGTCGTGGCTGCCGGGGACGTCAGGTGCGGCCACCTCCACCTCGCCGTGGGTGGAAGCCGTCCACCCCGGCACGTGGCCCGCTCGCACGACCGACACCGTCTCCCGGAAGCGGTCGAGGACCACGTCCGGGGGCAGACCCCGGCTGTCGACCTGCATGAGGTCGTCGGCACTGAGCGCGGACGCGGTGTCGCCGAAGCGGGCCTCGACCGAGACGTCCTCCAGGGGCGGGCCATCGTTGGCGACGTGCAGGCCGGCCCGCAGCAGGCCCCCGGCGGCCACGACCAGGCTGTCAAGGTCGAGCATGGGCAGCACCACCTGGTTGGCCCGGGCCGTCTCCTCCACCGCGATGCGCTTGGGCCGGCGGTGGATGTCGAGCACCCCGTTGAGCTCCTGGGGCACGTCGGTCAGCTCGGT
>JBOGIE010000192.1:0-5994 GCA_050742435.1 Acidimicrobiales bacterium
CCCCACGTCGACCCGCAGGGCGCCGGCCACCTCGGCCGGGTCGCCGACGAGCGTGGCCACGCCCGACCACGGCCCGACGGCCGGCGGCCGCAATCCCGCCCAGGCCTTGGCCCCGAGCGCCGATGCGGCCAGGGCGACAGCGACCAGCAGCAGCACCGGACGGCGCAGGCCGAGGGCCAGCGCCACCAGCAGCGCCACGGGGAGGAGAGGCAGCGGCCGGGCGGCCCACGCGCCGGCACAGGCGGCCAGGGCCAGGGCCACCGTGGCCCGGTCGCCCATCAGACCCGGACCAGCGGCCGGAGCGCTTCAAGCTTGGCCGGACCGATTCCCGGGACCTCGAGCAGCTCGGTGACCGACCGGAAGCGGCCGTGGTTGGCCCGGTAGGCGAGGATGGCCTTGCTGGTGGCCGGGCCGACGCCGGGCAGGGCCTCCAGCTGCTCGGCGGTGGCGGTGTTGAGGTCGACCGGCGACCCCGCCGCCGCCGCGCCCGCCTTGCCGCCGCTGCTCCCAGTCGCCGGCCCCGACGCCGCCCCGCCCACCACCGCCGGCGGCGGCTCCCCCTTCTTGGGGACGTAGACCCGCTCGCCGTCGGCCACCCGAGCGGCCAGGTTCAGCTGCTCGAGGTCGGCCTCGCCCGACGACCCGCCGGCGGCCACCACCGCGTCGGCCACCCGTCCCCCGGCCGGGACCGCGTAGACGCCCGGGTTGTTCACCTGGCCGGCCACGTGGACGGTGACGGTCACCGTGACCGGAGGCGTGGACGCCGTCGGGCCCGGGCCCCCGTCCACCGGGGCGGAGCCGGGCTCGGCCCGCGGCAGGGTGAGCGTGGGCGGCGGCGACGACGAGCGCAGGAAGGCGAGACCGGCGAGGACGAGGACGCCCACGGCCAGTACCGCCCCGCCTCCGGCCAGCACCGGGCGCAGCCACGGGACGTCGCGCAGGGCGGACAGCCGGTCGGCCCACGACCGCACCGGCAACGGTTGCAACAGGTCGGCCAACGGGCGCGCACCCCCACGGGAGAACCGTTCAGGGGGAAGCCGCCGGGGTCAGCCTAGAGGGTTCTCACGCCCCGCCGCCAGGGGTGGCCTCGAATCCTTCGGCCGCCCGCTGGGCCTCGACCTCGAGGGGGATGAGGCGGTAGGCGGCCTGGTGGCCGAACCCGTGCCGCCGGGCGCGGAAATAGGCCCCCAGGTACTGGCGCAGGAACTCGACCTTGCCGAGCTCCCGCCACTGGCGGACGTGCTCCTCCTCGTGGCGCAGCAGCCTCGCATCGTCGGCGTACCGGCGCCGTACCGAGATCACCGAGCCGATGGTGATGGCCGCCGACCCCGGTGGGACGGGCCCGCCGACGAGGAGCCAGTGGTCACCCCGGCGCCGCAGCTGCACGGGGGCCAGCGTAGGTCAGCCGGTCTTCTTGCCCCCCGCCTTGGTCGTCGCCTTGGTCGGGGCCTTGGTGGCCGACTTCCGGGCCGGGGCCTTCTTGGCCGGGGCCTTCTTGGCCGGCGCCTTCGTGGCCGGTGCCGACGTGGCGGCGATGGTGCGGGGACCGCCCGATGCGACGGCCCTCGGCGCCGAGGGGGCGGATGCGGCCCGGCGGCGGGGCTCCACGACCTGCACGCCCGGCTGGGTCTGAGCGGTCAGGTTCTCGAGGATCGAGAACCCCTCGGAGTCGACTTCGACGAAGTCGGGGTTGGTGGCCTCGAACAGGTCGGAGCGAAGGAAGCGCTCCATGCTGTCCTTGTCCTCCCAGAAGTACACCGCGCCGTAGCGGCCGAGGTTCAGGTCCTCCAACCAGATCTTGGCCTGCAGGCCCGGGATCCCGGAGAACCTCGGGGCCACTTCGTTGGCGATGTCCAGGTATTCGCCCTCGGTCAGGTCCCCCAGGCCGTAGGTGACGACTTGGACGTACATGTCTCCCCTTTCGCCTCGGCGTCCGGATCTACCTACCCGGTAGGCGGCACCGGAACCGCGGCGTTGTCAGCGCGTCGGGGCTCCGGTCGCCAACGACTCAGTACAGCCGCGAGGCGAGCGCCTTGCGGTAGCGGGGGGTCCGGGGGTCGTCGGCGCCCAGCATCTCGAGGAGGTCGACGAACTCGCGGCGGGCGGACTCGTCGTCCTTGACCCGATCGAGGAGGCCCTCGAGGCGGGCGTCGACGTCGACACTCTCTTCGGTGCCCAGGCGGGCGAGGGCGGCCACCCGCCGGGACTCGGCGGTCTCCGGCACCCGCTTGAGCAGGGCCAGCGCCTCCTCGCCCTCTCCCCGGTCGACCAGGAGCTCGGCCAAGCCGACCACGGCCACCGGGTGGTCGGGTTGCAGGTCGAGGGCCAGGCGCAGCGAGGCTTCGTCGCCCTTGGCCGCCAGCCGGTCGGCCTCGGACTCGACCGGAGCCAGGCGGGCGACGAACTCACGGACCGCCTGCTCGGGCAGGGCGCCGATGAAGGAGTCCACCACCTTGCCGCCCGAGATGGCGTAGACCGCAGGGATGGACTGGACGGCGAAGCTGGCGCTGATCTGCGGGTTGTGGTCGACGTCGACCTTGGCCAGCTCGACCTTGCCGTCGGTCTCGGCGATCACCCGCTCGAGGATGGGGCCCAGCGTGCGGCACGGCGCGCACCATTCGGCCCACAGGTCGACCACGACCGGGACCTGGGCGGACCGCTCGAGGACGTCGCGCTGGAAGGATGCGTCGGTGACATCGATCATCGTTGGTAGTCAACCATCTGGGGGCCACCGGGATTTCACGGCCGCCCCGCTACCGTGAGGGTATGGACCCCACCTCGGACCTCTACGAGCTGCGCGCCCGGCCCGAGCTGGACAGCCCGGTGCTGGTCATGGCCCCCGAGGGCTGGATCGACGCCGGCCTGGGCGGGGCCGGCGCGGTCGGGGCGCTGCTGGCGGCCACGGACACCCAGGTTGTCGCCTCCTTTGACGTCGACCGCCTCCTCGACCACCGGGCCCGCCGACCGGTGTCGCACATGCTCGACGGCGTGTACACCGACCTGGTCTGGCCCGCCGTGGAACTGCTGGCCGGCCACGACCCCGACGGTCGGGCGGTGCTGGTGCTGGCCGGTCCGGAGCCCGACCACGAGTGGCGGGCCTTCGCCGACGCGGTGGCTGAGCTGGCCGTGATGTTCGGCGTCCGCCTGGCCGTCGGCATGGGCGCCTTTCCCGCCGGCGTCCCCCACACCCGCACCAGCCGCCTGGCCGCCACCGCCAGCAGCGCCGAACTGGCCAACCAGCTGGGAGTGGTCTCGGGCCAGGTGCAGGTGCCCGCCGGCATCCTGGCCGCCATCGAGCGCCGCCTCCTCGAGCTCGGCATCCCCACCATCGCGGTGTGGGCCCGCGTCCCCCACTACGCGGCGTCCATGCCCTACCCACCGGCCAGTGTGCAGCTCCTGGAGGGGCTGACCACCGTGGCCGGGATCCGGGTCGAGGCGCCGGAGCTGGTGACCGCGGCCAACGCCACCCGGGAGCAGATGGACGAGCTGACCGCCAACAACGTCCAGCTCACCGCCCTCGTCCGCCAGCTGGAAGCCCAGGTCGACGCCGAGGAGGGCGCCGGAGATGGTGCGGTCGAGGGCCAGGCCGCGGCCACCGAGGCCGGCTGGGGCACCCTGCCCACCGGCGACGAGCTGGCCGCCGAGGTCGAGCGCTTCCTGCGGGGCGAGCAGGGCGAGCGGGGCTAGCCCGGACCGGTCCGGCCGAGGCGGGGCAGCACGAACTCCAGCTCGGCCCGCATCTGGCGCACCCGCTCGTCGATCACCATCGACCCGTGGCCGGCGTCGAAGCGGTACAGCTCGACCTTCCCGCCCCGGGCCCGCAGGGCCTCCACGTAGTTCAGCACCTGCTGGATCGGGCAGCGGCTGTCGTTGTCGCCGGCGATGATGAGCACCGGGGCGCGCACCCGGTCGACGTAGGTCAGGGGCGAGCGCTCGACGTAGAGCTCGCCCACCTCGTCGGGGCCCCCACCGAACAGCGACCGGTCGAACGCCTGCAGCGACGGCGCCTCGTCCCGGAAGGCGGTGACGTAGTCGGCCACGGGGACGGCCGCCGCGCCCACCGCCCATCGCTCGGGGTGCAGGCCCAACGCCAGCAGGGTGACGTAGCCGCCCCAGGATCCGCCGGCCACCGCCGCCTGCGTCGGGTCGACGCCGCCCTCGGCCACCAGGGCGTCGAGGCCGGCGACCACGTCCTCGACCTCGGGGAAGCCCGGGTTGCCGATCAGGGCGTCGCGGAAGGCGATGCCGTAGCCGGTGGAGCCGCGGTAGTTCACCATGGCGACGGCCACGCCGTGGTCAACGAACGCCTGCACGTCGGGCATGAACGTGTCCGAGTAGGCCCACGTCGGGCCGCCGTGGACGAGCATCACCACCGGGTGGGGGCCGTCCCCGGCCGGGGTGGCCACGAACCCGTGGACCCACTGGCCGTGGGGGTTCTCGAACGACCAGGGCAGTAGGGCCGGCCGGCCGGGGGACGGTCGCCGGGCGGGGCCAGGACCTGGTCGCCGTCGGCCAGGGTGCGGATCGTCGGAGGCTCGGCCCCGCTGGCCAGCCGGAACCACACCTCGCCGTCGGGGCGGACGCCGGCGCCCGAGATGGTGCCGGGCGGGTGGTCGAGCCGGGTGATGTCGCCGCCGTCGAGGTCGAGGCGGAACAGTTCGTCCCGGCCCTCGTGCTGGTGGACCAGGAGCAGGGCGGAGGCGTCCGGCCACCACCCTTCGACCTCCACGTCGCCCGGCAGGTCGATCGGGTAGTCGCGCCGCCGGCCGGTGGAGAGGTCCCACACCGCCGGGCGCGGCATGCCCTCGCGCTCGTGGCTGAGGGCCACCCGCTGGTCCCCCGCCACCGGCGACCAGCCAGCCACCCCCAGGCCCAGGCCCGGCCCGTCCCACTGGTCCCCCCGGCCGGCGCCGGTGCGGGCGTCGACCACCCGCAGCGCCGGATGGATGGTGTCGCCGTGCTCGGCGTGGGCCAGGGCGAGGAGCGAGGAGTCGCGCGACAGGCCGGCCACGTCGACGGGCTGGGGGTGGTGGTGGATGAGGCGGACAGGGGCGTCACCCTCGACGACGAAGACGGAGTACCCGTCGTCGGCCGCCGTCCCGGCCACGACCAGGTTCTCGCCCAGGGCAAGCCCGGTCGTCCACGCGTCGGGGACGCCGGGGGCGAGGGGGCGGGGGTCGCCCTGCTCGAACGGCGCGACCAGCCAGTGGCCGACCTCGTCTCCCGTGACGTCGTGGAACCACACCACGCCGTCGCCGTGGGGCGTGGCCGCTCCGCCCACCACGCCGATCGGGTGGTCGGTGACCTGTCGCCGCAGACCGCTCGTACGGTCCCAGGCGTAGATCTGCCAGGCGCCACTCTCGTTGGAGGAGAACACCAGCCGGTCGGGGGCGTGGCGGGCCCAGTGGGGGAAGCTCACCGACGCGGCTCGGAACCGCTGCTCCCAGGGCTCGGTCACCGGGCGATGGTAGGCCGCCGCCTGCTGCGGACCAGCAGGGTGCCTCCGACCGCCAGCACGGCCGCCACCGCGGCAACGAGCAGACCGGTGCCGGGACGACCCGCCTTCGTCCGCCTCGCCCAGGTGCTCTTCCAGGAAGGCCAGGGTCGGCGCCCAGGCGTCCTCCCGGAAGTCCAGGGCGTGGCGGGTGCCGGGCAGCACGTCGAGGCGGTGGTCGACGCCCGCCAGCCGGAGCCGGTCGGCCATGGCTTGGGCCTGTGACAGGGGGACGAGCTCCTCGGTGCTGTTGACCAGGTAGAGCGGAGCGTCGCTGCCGTCGACGTGGGTGACGGGCGACGCCTGGGCCAGCCGATCCGGGCAGGTGGCCGGCGTGCAGCCCATCAGCCGGGCGGCCCAGTCGTCGCCCCGGGACCGGGCCAGGGCGGTGAGGTCCACCGGCGGTGACCAGGCGGCACCCACCCTGATGCGGGCGTCCCGGTCCAGGTCGCCGGTGCCCAGGGTGGCCAGCATGGCGGTGAGGTGGCCGCCCGCCGACT